>NZ_WEKR01000065.1:0-50000 GCF_024105395.1 Paracoccus sp. 08
CGCCCGCGGCCAGGGTCGACGCGACCATGTAATGCAGGGCGCCCGCCAGCATCCATTCCCCGCCCCCCGCCAGCGCCAGCCCGGTCACCGCCAGCATGGTGCCCGACGACAGGATCACCGCATGCGCCGCGATCCGCCCCAGGCTTTGCGACGCCAGCACGCCCAGCATGCCGAAGACGACCGTGGCCATGCCCAGCCCGATCAGCAGCCCCGCGCCCAGCCCCGCAGACGGGCCCGATCCGGCCGCGAACAGCAGCATCGTCAGGCGCAGGATCGCATAGATGCCCACCTTAGTCATGATCGCGAACATCGCGCCCACCGGCGCGGCGGCGGCCATGTAGGCGTTGGGCAGCCAGAAGGACAGCGGCCATATGCCCGCCTTGACCAGGAAGGCCACCCCCATCAGCGCCAGGCCCATCTGCAACAGGGGCCGGTTGGCGGCATCGATGTCGGGCATCATGCTGGCCAGATGCGCCATGTTCAGCGTGCCCGTCACGCCATAGATCAGGCTGATCCCCAGCAGCAGCAGCAGGGACGCCGCCAGGTTGATCGCGATGTAATGCAGGCCCGCGCGGACCCGCACCTGTCCCGACCCGTGCAGCAGCAGGCCATAGGACGCGGCCAGCAGCACCTCGAAGAAGACGAACAGGTTGAACAGGTCGCCGGTCAGGAACGCGCCGTTCAGACCGACCAGCAGGAACTGGAACAGCGAAAAGTAATGCTGCCCCTGCCGATGCCAGGACGCCCGCGCATAGACCAGCGACGCCAGCGCCAGCACCGATGTCAGCAGCAGCATCATCGCCGCCAGGTGATCCAGCACCAGGACGATCGCCATCGGCGCGGCCCAGTCCCCCAGCAGGTAGAAGCCGATGTTCTCGGCCCCTTCGGACGCGCCCAGCTTGGCGCGCATCAGCAGCGCCACCGCCACCGCCAGCGTCAGGCCGGTCGCGATCAGGCTGAGCCAGAATTTCGCCGCGCGCTGGCGGTCGTCGTAAAGCAGCATCAGCGCGCCGGCGACGAAGGGGATCAGGATCGGGGCGATGATCAGGTGCTGGCTCATGGCTGCTCTCTCTCGCGGCCGTCGACATGGTCGGTGCCGGTGAACCCGCGCGAGGCGATCAGCACGACCAGGAACAGCGCCGTGGTGGCAAAGCTGATGACGATGGCGGTCAGGACCAGCGCCTGGGGCAGCGGGTCGGCATAGCGGGTCGGATCGACGAAGCCGCCCTTGGGCATGATCGCGGGCGCCGACAGCGTCAGGCGCCCCATGGAAAAGATGAACAGGTTCACCGCATAGGACAGCAGGCACAGCCCGACGATGACCTGGAAGCTGCGCGGGCGCAGGATCAGCCAGATGCCCGACGCCGACAGAACGCCGATGGCCAGGGACAGCACGATCTCCATCAGCGGATCTCCTTCGTGGCGGGGGCGGCATCGTCCTGTTCGCGCAGGCGCGCGGCGCGCAGGGATTGGTGGGCGATGGCGATCAGCATCAGCACCGTCGCGCCCACGACCAGGGCAAAGACCCCCAGGTCGAACAGCAGCGCGGTCGCGGCGGGCACGTTCCCGATCAGCGGGATCGAGACATAGCGGGCATGGGCCGACAGGAACGGATAGCCGAAGATCCACGACCCCATCCCCGTGCCCACCGCGATCAGCAGGCCGATGCCCATCCAGCGGATCGGCAGGATGGTCAGCCGCGCCTCGACCCAACGCACATTGGTGGCCAGGTATTGCAGCAGGAAGGCGATGGCCATGGTCACGCCCGCGGCGAAGCCGCCGCCCGGCAGGTCATGGCCGCGGAAGAAGAAATAGGCCGCGACCATGATCAGTACCGGGAACATCCACAGCATGATGACCGACGGCACCATCAGGTAGTCGTCCAGCGCCTGCTGGCTGGTGGCCTGCTGCTGGTTGGGTTGGTCCACGCTTTCGGGGGCAGGGCGGAAGCGGCGCAGCAGCGAATAGACGGTCAGGCCCACGATCGCCAGCACGGCGATCTCTCCGAACGTGTCGAAGGCGCGGAAATCGACCAGGATGACGTTCACCACATTGGTGCCGCCGCCTTCGTAATAGGCGTTGGCCAGGAACCAGTCGCCCACGTTCGGGACCAGCGGCCGTGTCATCACGGAATGCGCCACCAGGGCGATGCCCGACCCGCCCGCGACGGCCATCACCAGGTCGCGCATCCGCCGCCTGCGCGCGGATGCCAGGTTGTCCTCGGGCAGGCCCGCCCGGCGTTGGGGCAGCCAGCGCAGGCCCAGCAGCAGCAGGACCGTGGTCACCACCTCGACCAGCAGTTGGGTCACGGCAAGGTCGGGGGCCGACAGCCAGGCGAAGGTCAGGCAGGTGACCAGACCCGCGCCGCCCAGCATCGCCAGCGCGGCAAAGCGGTGGTACTTGGCCTGCCACGCCGCGCCCACCGCGCAGGCCCCGCCGATCAGCCACATCAGCGCGAACGCCGGGCTGAAATCGGTCACCCGCGCCGGGGGTGCCCAGGGGAACCGTGCGCCGATGGCCGCGACGGCCAGAAACAGCGCGACCGCCACCAGCAGGCGCAGCTGCGGCTGCAGCCGTTCGGTCGCCAGCCGGCCCAGCACGCGGCGGGGCAGGACCCACGCCCCCTTCAGCATCAGCCGGTCGAAGACGCGCTGCCCGCGCAGGCGGTGCAGCAGGGGCGGGCCTTCGGGTCCCAGGGGGATGCGGGTCCGGGTCATCGCATAGATCAGCGTGCCCACGCCCAGGGACACCAGGCTGAGAATCAGCGCCGCATTGACCCCGTGCCAGATCGCGATGTCGTAATAGGGCAGGTCGGGCCCAAGCACGGCGCGCGCGGCGCGGTTGATGACGGGGCCGATCACCGGCGCGGGCAGGATGCCCACCGCCAGGCAGGCCGCGGCCAGCAGGCTGACGGGCAGGCGCAGCAGAACCGGCGCCTCGGACACGCGGCCGCGCAGGGCGTGGGGCAGCGGGCCGAAGAAAACCGACGCGATGAACCGGATCGCATAGGCGGCGGAAAACGCGCTGGCCACGACCGCCAGATAGGGCAGGCTGTCGTCCAGCCAGCTGCCGTTGTGCCAGGCGACGGCCTCGGCCAGGAACATCTCCTTGGACAGAAAGCCGTTCAGCAGCGGCACGCCCGCCATCGCGGCGGATGCGATAATTGCCAGCGTCGCGGTGAAGGGCATCACGTGCGCGAGTCCGCCCAGCTTGCGCAGGTCGCGCGTGCCGGTCTGGTGGTCGATGATGCCCGCGGTCATGAACAGCGACGCCTTGAAGACCGCGTGATTGCAGATGNGAAAGATCGCGGCCAGGATCGCGCCCTGGCTGCCGATGCCCGCCAGCGCGGTGATCAGGCCCAGATGGCTGATCGTCGAATAGGCCAGCAACCCCTTGAGGTCGTGGCGGAACAGGGCGATCACCCCGCCGGTCAGGAAGGTCGCCATGCCGATGCCGGTCACGGCCAGGAACCACGCCTCGGTCCCGCCCAGGACGGGAGAGAAGCGGATCAGCAGGAACACCCCGGCCTTGACCATCGTGGCACTGTGCAGGAAGGCCGAGACCGGGGTCGGCGCCGACATCGCGCCGGGCAGCCAGAAGTGGAACGGCACCTGCGCCGACTTGGTGAACGCACCCAGCAGGAACAGCGCCAGAACCGCGCCGTACATCGGATGTTCGCGCACCTGCGGCCCCGCGGCCAGCACCACGTCCAGATCGTGGCTGCCCACGACATGGCCCAGCATCAGCATCGCCAGCAGCAGGCACAGCCCGCCCATCGCGGTGATCAGCAGCGCGGTGCGCGCGCCGTCGCGTGCCGCCTGGCCCTGGTGCCAGAACCCGATCAGCAGGAACGACACGACCGATGTCAGCTCCCAGAACACCACCAGCATCAGCAGGTTGCCCGACAGAAGGATGCCCTGCATCGCGCCGGTGAACGCCATCAGCAGTGCGAAGAAGCGTGGCAGGCGGTCCTTGCCCGCCATGTAGACCTGGGCATAGACGACGACCAGCAGGCCGATCGCGCTGACCAGCGTCGCGAACATCCAGGCGAACCCGTCCATCCGCAGCGACAGCGACAGCCCCGCCGACGGCACCCAGTCCAGCGATGCGCGCAGCACCTCGCCCGACATCACGGGTCCCCCCAGCCCCGCCGATAGCGCGATCCCGGCCAGCATGGTGATGCCCGCCAGAATCCCCGCCGCGCGCCCCGAGACGCTGATCAGCAGAAGCGCGGACAGGAAGGGAAGGACCGCCAGCAGCACCAGAAGGTTCTGCTGTGCAAGGGCGGTGGGGGTGATCATCAAGGGCGGTCCTTCGCTGGGGCGGCATGCAGGGCGGGGCAGGATCCCAGGCGGGATCATGCGGGCGTCGGGGGAATGCGGCAAGATGTGGGTGATGACGGGACGGCGCATGCGATGCGGCCGTGCCGCGGCACGATCCGTCCGGGATCACCTCTGTGGGGGCGGCCGCGGAGCCACCGGCCGCGGGTCAGGACAGCAGGCGTCCTTGGGCGCGGGTCAGGCCAGCGGAGGGCCGCGGGCGCGGGCAGGGCGGGCGACGCCCTGCGGCCGGGGAACGTCCGCGTCGGACGCGGCGATGATCGAGACCGCTTGTGGCGGGACGGGCCTCGCGGGCGTGCGGTACCAGGGATCGGCGTCCGGCAGTGGTGATGTCGCCTGCGGTCCGGCCGGAGCCTTGGAGGTCAGGACGGCGACCTGGGCCGGGCTGTCGGAATACAGCCGCTGCTCCTCGGTCAGGCGCAGGAACTGCGGCCCCAGTTCGACCGAGGCAGGCGCCGTCGCCCCGTACAGCGCAAGCTGCACGATGCTGGCCACCAGGACCAGAACGCGCATGATGCACGCCAAGGGTGTCCGCTGTCCGTCCATGGCGCGGATATTGCAGACGCTGCCGGGGCGATGCAAGGGCGGGTGGGGGGCGCAGACGCGTTTGTCACCCCACCGGCAGGTGCAGTTCGGCCCGCAGGCCGCGCCCCTGCGCCCCCGCGCGCAGCCGCAAGGTCCCGCCGAACAGCTGCGCGATCTCGGTCACGATGGACAGGCCCAGGCCGCTGCCGCCGGGCCGCGCCTCGGCCGACGCGCCGCGGGTAAAGCGCGAGGTCAGCTGGTCCATCGCCGGGGCGGCGATGCCGGGGCCGTCATCCTCGACCGAGATCACCGCCGTGCCGTCCTGCCGCGCGACGCGGACGGTAACCTCTGCCCCGCGGCCGGCATAGGCCAGCGCGTTGTCGACCAGGTTCTTCAGCGCCTCGGCCAGCAGGACGGGTTCGGCGCGCACGACGACGGGCTGGCCGTCATAGCCCAGGTCGATCCCCGCACCGGCGGCGCGGGGGATCATCTCTCCGGTCAGATCGCGGGCCAGGGCGTGGGCATCCAGCGGCGCGACCATCGGATGGCCCGCTGCCGCATCGACCCGCGCCAGCAGCAGCAGCTGCGCCAGGATCCGTTCGGCATCGGCCAGTGCCGCGTCGCCCTTGGCCACCGCCGATCGCGCGGCCTGCGCGTCGCCCGCCCGCTGCGCCAGTGTCAGCTGGGTGCGGATCACCGCCAGCGGCGTGCGCAGCTGATGGCTGGCATTGCCGGTGAAGTTGCGCAGCGCCGACAGCGCCGTGTCCAGCCGCGCCATGAACGAGTTCATCGCCGCGACCAGGTCCTGGACCTCCTGCGGGACGTCGGTGGGCAGGGGGGACAGGTCGTCCGCGCGCCGCGCGCTGATCGCGTCGCCCAGCCTGTTCAGCGGGCGCAGCGCCAGTGGAACCGCGATCCAGATGATCGCCGCCGCCCCGCAGATCATCAGCGCCAACCTGGCCGCCGAGCGCAGCAGGATCGCCTGCGACAGCTGGTTCCGCGCCAGCTTGGATTCCGCGACCGTCACGCGGAACGGGATGGATTCGATGCCCGTCGACACGGTCCGCGCCAGCGTGATGACCCGGATCGGCGCGCCCGCGAACACCGCATCCGCGTAGCCCGCCCCATCCGAGCCCGGTTCGGCCAGCGGCAGGTCGGCATAGCCGGTCATGAACCCGCCCGGCCCGTCGACGCGATAGAACACGCTGTCCTGCGCGGTCGAGGTCAGCATCTCCAGCGCGGAATAGGGGATGTCGGCCTGCAGGGCGGCATCGTCGCCCACCGTCACCCGTTCCGCGATGGCCAGCGCCGATCCGGTCAGCACCCGGTCGGACACGGCGCGCGCGGTGGACACGGCCTCGGACCAGGTGTCGGCCATCGCCAGCGTGCCTAGGGCGGCCGTGGCCGCCAGCAGCCAGGCCAGCAGTCGGCGGCGCAGCGATCCCATCGGCGCTCAGACGCCCTTGTCGATGTAATAGCCGATGCCCCGCGCGGTGCGCAGCTGCACCCCGTGGGGCGCCAGCCTGCGGCGCAGGCGGCTGGCATATTGCTCGATCGCGTTGTCCGACAGGGTATCCTCCAGCGAGGTCATGGATTGCATGATCGTCTCCTTGGGGACGACCTTGCCGGCGCGCATGAACAGCAGTTCCAGCAGCGCATGTTCGCGGGCGGGCAGGTCCATCGGCTGCCCCTCGGCCAGGAAACGGCGCGCGGTCAGGTCCAGCATGACGCCGCCGATCGTGACCTCGGCCGCGCGCAGGCCCGCCTGGCGGCGCAGCAGCGACCGGACGCGGGCCTCGAACTCGGTGATCTCGAAGGGTTTGACCATGTAGTCGTCGGCCCCCAGGTCCAGGCCCCGGACGCGTTCCTCGGGCGTGCCGCGGGCGGTCAGGATCATCACCGCGGCCGGGTCGCGGCGGGNGCGCATGCGGCGCAGGACCTCCAGCCCGTCCATCTGCGGCAGGTTCAGGTCCAGGATCACCAGGTCGAACCGCTCCGCCGCGATCAGCGCCTCGGCCGAGGCGCCGTCATCGACATGATCTACGGCATGCCCCGCGCCGGCCAGAAGCTGCACCAGCCCGTCGGCCAGCGCCGCGTTGTCCTCGACCAGCAGAATGCGCATCGACCGTCCCCCCGGCGGCGATCTTAGGGCCGCGCGGGCCGGGCAGGCACGGGCGCGCGGCCCGCTTGTCCGGCGGGGCGGCGGGTGCCACGATGCGCCATGCTGGTGCGCATGATTCCCCGCCTGTCCTGCGTTGCGCTGATCCTGTCCGTCGTCGCCGGGGCGGCGGCGGCCGACACGCTGCGGTTTCCCGCGCCCTCGGGCGCGCAGGACCGGCCGCTGCGCCTTTACATGTCGCTGGACGAGGATCTGGCCAGCCCGCTGATCCAGGGGTTCCAGGCGCTGAACCCCGACATCGCCGTCGAATACCAGGACCTGCTGACCGGCCAGATCTTTGCGCGTATCACCGAGGAGACTGATGCCGGCGGCACCACCGCGGATCTGGCGTTCTCCTCGGCCATGGACCTGCAGATCAAGCTGGCCAATGACGGCTATGCCCAGGCGGTGGCCACGCCGTCCTCGGCCGACTGGCCGCGCTGGGCGAACTGGCGCGACACGGCCTATGCGATCACATTCGAACCCGCCGTCCTGGTCTATCACAAGCCCAGCTTCCGCGACCGCCAGCCCCCCGCGACCCGGTTCGAGCTGCTGGACTGGCTGGATCATGGCGGGGCGACGGTGCAGGGGCGCATCGGCACCTATGACATCGCACTGTCGGGGGTGGGATACCTGTTCCTGGCCCGCGACCAGGAGCATTTCTTCGACATCTGGAACCTGGGCCAGGCGATGGGACGCGCGGGCGTCCAGCAGTTCGCGACCTCACGCGAGATCCTGGAACGCGTGGCCGACGGGCGGCTGGCGGTCGGATACAACATCCTGGGGTCCTATGCCGCGGACTGGGCGCGGCAGGAGCCGGATGTGGGCCTGCTGTTGCCGCGCGACTTCACCGTGGTCGTGTCGCGGGTGGCGCTGGTGCCGCGTGCCGCGGCGCGGCCCGACCTGGGCGCGGCCTTCCTGGCCTTCCTGATGTCGCGCGAGGGCCAGACCATCCTGGCCGAGGAGCTGCGCCTGCCCGCCGTCAGCCTGGAGGTGTCGTCGGGCGCGGACGGCATGCCCCCGGCGCTGGGCGCGCAGCTGCGCCCCGTGGCGATCAGCCCCGGCCTGCTGGCCTATCTGGACCAGTCGCGCCGTGCCCGGCTGATCGCGCGATGGCAGCAGGCATTGTCCCCGCCGGAGCCGGAGCCGGGCCCGGAATAATCGCGCCGATGTCAGCTTTGCGTCAGGTTGGCGTGTCAGGATGCCCGTTGCCGGGTGGAGGCCCGGCCAATGGGGAGGACTATCTTGAAACACGCGATTCTTGCGGGCCTGTTCACCGCGGCCCTGGCCGTTCCGGCGCTGGCCACCGACTATACCATCCTGGCACCTGCCGCACCGGGCGGCGGCTGGGACCAGACCGCCCGCACCATGCAGGAGGTCCTGCAGGCCGAGGGCATCTCTGATTCCGTGCAGGTCCAGAACGTTCCGGGCGCCGGCGGCACCGTGGGTCTGGCGCAGTTCGCGTCCTCGGCCACCGGAAAGGCCGACCAGCTGATCGTGGGCGGCTATGTGATGGTCGGGGCGATCCTGACCAACGCCTCGCCCGTGTCGCTGGCCGACGTGACGCCCATCGCCCGCCTGACCGGCGAATACGAGGCGATCGTGGTGCCCACGGCATCCGAGATCCAGGACATCAACCAGCTGGTCGAGATGCTGAAGGCCGATCCCGGCTCCGTCAGCTGGGCCGGCGGTTCGGCGGGCGGCGCCGACCACATCGCGGTGGGCCTTCTGGCCAATGCCGCCGATGTCGACCCGACCGCGATCAACTACATCGCCTATTCCGGTGGCGGCGAGGCACTGGCCGCGATCCTGGGCAACCAGGTGACGGCAGGCATCTCCAGCCTTGGCGAGTTCAAGCCGCAGGCCGATGCCGGGACGCTGCGCATCCTGGCCGTCACCTCCGAGGAGCGGATCGAGGGCGTCGACGCCCCCACCCTGACCGAGGTCGGCCTGGACGTCGTGCTGCAGAACTGGCGCATGGTCGCCGCCCCCGCAGGACTGTCCCCCGAGGACGAGGCCGCCATCGCCGCCGACATCGAGACGATGGCCAAATCGACCGCATGGCAGGAGGCGCTGGCGACCAAGGGCTGGGCCGACACCTATCTGGCGGGCGACGCGTTCCGCGCCCAGCTGGAGGAGGAGACCGCCACGACGGCCGCGGTCCTCAAGGACATCGGGCTGGTCGAATGACGACTGCCCCGGACACGAGACGCCGCCCCGACGGGGCGGCGCTGACCGTGGCGGCCGTACTGGCGCTGATCGCGGTCATCATTTTCCGCGACGTGGCCACGCTGCCGCAGAACCGGGGCTATTCCGGCGTCGGCCCGGCCGACGTCCCGCGCTGGATCGCCTGGGCGCTGCTGGCGCTGTCGGCCTGGACCGTCGTCGCGGCATTCCGCGACGCGCCGGCCGAACGCCCGGCCCAGGATCCCGCGCCCATCGCCTGGATCATCGGCGGCCTGGCCGCACAGCTGGCGCTGCTGAACACGGCGGGCTTCGTCATTGCGACCGCGCTGCTGTTCGCGGCCACCGCCCGGGCCTTTGGCAAGCGCAACCTGGCGCTGACCCTGCCCATCGGGCTGATCTTCACCGGGACGATCTATCTGGTCTTCTCCCAGCTTCTGAACCTCAGCCTTCCGGCGGGTCCGCTGGAACGCCTGATCACGGGGGGCTAGGGGCATGGACACGTTCGGATACCTGTTCCAGGGCCTGATGGTCGCGACCGACCCGATGATCCTGCTCTACGCGCTGATCGGCGTGACCGTGGGCACCGCCGTGGGCGTGCTGCCCGGCATCGGGCCCGCGCTGACCGTGGCGCTGCTGCTGCCGGTGACCTACGGGCTGGACCCGGCTGGGTCGCTGGTCATGTTCGCGGGCATCTATTACGGCGGCATGTATGGCGGATCGACCACGTCGATCCTGCTGAACACGCCGGGCGAAAGCGCCTCTATCGTGACCGCGCTGGAGGGCAACAAGATGGCCCGCGCCGGACGCGGCGGGCCGGCGCTGGCGACCGCCGCCATCGGGTCCTTCGTCGCGGGGCTGGTCGCGACGCTGCTTCTGGCCTTCGTCGCGCCGACGGTGGTCAAGCTGGCCCTGACCTTCGGCCCGCGCGAGTATTTCGCGCTGATGGTGCTGGCCTTCGTCACCGTGTCGTCTGCCTTTGGCGACAGCGCGCGCAAGGGGCTGATATCGCTGTTCATCGGCTTGGCGCTGGCCCTGGTCGGCATCGACCAGCTGACCGGTCAGGCGCGGCTGGACTTCGGCGTCCCGCAGCTGCTGGACGGGATCGAGGTCACGACCCTGGCCGTGGCGCTGTTCGCCGTGGGCGAGGCGATGATCGTCGCCGCTAACCGTCATGGCGTCGAGGACAAGGTGACGGCGGTCAAGGGATCGGTCTGGATGACGCGCGAGGACTGGAAGCGGTCCTGGAAACCCTGGCTGCGCGGCACCTTCATCGGCTTTCCCATCGGCGCCATGCCCGCGGGCGGTGCCGACATCGCCACCTTCCTGTCCTATGCCGCCGAGAAACGCGCCGCCAAGCGCCCCGAGGAGTTCGGCCACGGTGCCATCGAGGGCGTCGCCGGGCCCGAGGCCGCGAACAATGCCAGCGCCGCGGGCACGCTGGTCCCGCTGCTGACGTTGGGCCTGCCGACCACCGCCACCGCGGCGATCATGCTGGCCGGGTTCCAGCAGTTCGGCCTGCAGCCCGGACCGCTGCTGTTCGCGACCAACCCGGACCTGGTCTGGGGCCTGATCGCGTCGCTGCTGATCGCCAACGTGATGCTGGTGATCCTGAACCTGCCGCTGATCGGGCTGTGGGTGCGCCTGCTGACCATCCCGCGGCCGTGGCTTTACGCGGGCATCCTGTGCTTTGCCACGTTGGGCACGATCGGCGCCAACCCGTCCCCGATCGAACTGTCGATGCTGCTGATCTTTGGCGTCATGGGCTACCTGATGCGCCTCTACGGCTATCCCATCGCGCCGGTGGTCGTGGGGCTGATCCTGGGCCCGATGGCCGAACAGCAGCTGCGCCGCGCGCTGTCGATCAGCCAGGGCGACGTGATGACGCTGGTCTCGACCCCGGTGTCCGCGGGGCTGATCGCGGTCGCGGCCTTTGCGCTGATCGTTCCGATGATCATGCGGGCCCGCGGCAAGGGTCAGGTCCTCAGCCAGATGGCATCGGACGAGGATTGACGCGAAACCCCGGCCCGGTGACGGGCCGGGGTCATGCACCCGGCGCAAGGCTGGGTTGACCGGATGCTGCATTGCAGAAACGGGGGTCGGACCCGATATCTCTGCTGTCACCTGATGACGGAAAGAGAGACCGAAATGACCACCCTGCGCAATGCCTGGAACCGCCTTCTGTCCGCGATGGACACTCTGGGTGCCAGCCTCGAGGCGGCCCGCGCCGTCCGCGCCCATCGCCGTCCCGCCGATGCCAGCCTGAAGCAGCTGGGCATCCGCCGCGACAGCTTTCCGACCCATATCTGATCGCGGCCCTGGCCCGATCCGCCACCCGGTGCGCCGCCCCCCGCGGCGCGTCTTCGTGTTTCCGCGCCACGTTGGCGGAAAACCGACGATTGCGTGAACGGACGCGGAAAGGTGCTGGTCCGATGGGGGGCCGTCGCCTATCGTGGCGGTCCAGGACGGCCGTGACGCCGCCTTTCATCACCTGACGAAAGTCCCATGCTCCTCGAAATCGCCATTGTCCTGCTGTTGACCCTGTTCAACGGCGTTCTTGCCATGTCCGAACTTGCCATCGTCTCTGCCCGGCCCGCCCGGCTCAAGACCATGGCCCAGCAGGGCAGCCGGGGGGCCGCGACCGCGTTGGACCTGGCCGCCGATCCGGGCCGGTTCCTGTCCAGCGTCCAGATCGGCATCACGCTGGTGGGCGTGCTGTCGGGCGCCTTCTCGGGCGCGACACTGGGCACGCGCCTGGCCACCGCCCTGGTCGCGGGGGGCATGCAGCCCGCGCTGGCCCATACGCTGGCCGTGGGCGGTGTGGTCGTCGCCATCACCTATCTGTCGCTGATCGTCGGGGAACTGGTCCCCAAGCAGATCGCCCTGCGCGCCCCCGAGGCCGTGGCCGCGCGCATCGCGCCGCTGATCCGGATGATCTCGCGCATCGCGGCGCCGGTGGTCTGGGTGCTCGACCGGTCGGGGCGGGTGCTGCTGGCCCTGCTGGGCCAATCGGGCAAGGCCGAGAGCAGCATGTCCGACGAGGAGATCAAGGTCATGCTGGCCGAGGCGCACAACGCCGGCGTCATCGCCCCGGCCGAGAACGAAATGATCGCCGGCGTCATGCGCATCGCCGACCGCACCGCGCGCGGCCTGATGACCCCCCGCCACGAGGTGTTGATCGCCGACGCGAACGCCACCCCCGACGATCTGGCGCAGGTCTTCCGCACCGGCCATCGCTCTCGCATCCTGCTGCGGGACGGGGCCGATGACGACATCGTCGGCGTCATCCATGCCCGCGACCTGATCCGCCTGCAGGCCGATCCCGCCGCCGACCCGCGCGCGCTGATTCAGGCGGTGCCCGTCGTGCGCGACGGTCTGCCGGCGCTGAACGTGATCGAGCAGCTGAAATCCTCGCCCGCGCACATGCTGCTGGTCTTTGACGAATACGGGCATTTCGAGGGTGTGATCACCGCGATGGACGTGCTGGAAGCCATCGCCGGCGATTTCCCCGACCCCGGAGAGGACGAGCCCAAGGCCGTCCGGCGCGACGACGGCAGCTGGCTGATCGCGGGCTGGATGCCGGTGGACGAGTTCTCCGACCTGCTGGGCGTCCCGCTTCCCGAGGATCGCGATTACGAATCCGTGGCCGGCCTGGTTCTTGACCTTGCGGGCGTCCTGCCCGAGGTGGGCGCCCACGTGACCCTGTCGCCCTGGCGGATCGAGGTGGTGGACCTGGACGGCCGCCGCATCGACAAGCGGCAACGGCAGGTGCCGCATCTGTCTGGCGACCGCCTGTCACAGCTCGGCCTGCCCGCGACCGTCGCGCTGGTCGACCGTCAGGGCGTGCCGGTGGTGCCGTCACCCGCCGCGGGGGCCGATCCGGAACCGTTTTCGCCGCCGCCCCCGCGTGCGCCCGTCAGGCTGGTCCTGCCGCAGGCACGCCGCGCCGCACCCCCGCGGCCTGTCCGGCGGACGCGCAGGCCCCGCGCGCCGCCACGCCCCTGAAACAATGACGATCTGAACGGACACCGCCCCGGCGGGCGGTTCGTCGCGACCTCATTCTTTCAGGACATCCAGATGACAGAGATGAACCAAGACCGGGCGGCCACGCCCCCGGCACCGACCGACATGGACGCACAACCCGGCCCGGTCGAGGACTGGCGCCTGGTGCAACCCCCGACCACGCCGCACAACGTCCTGCTGCACTGGGCGATCTTCGCGCTGGTGTTCGGCGGGGTGATCGGTGCCCTCGTGCTGATCTACTGACCGGCGCGGCATGGTGCGGCGGGGTCGTGCCATGCCATGCCCGTGGCCTGTAGAAAAGGACACATGCAATTTGGAAACGCTTTGCTGAGCAAATGTAGATCAGCGATGCCGTGTGCCGGCTCGTCTGGGACGACCATATAGAGGGATCAAACGCCGATATTTTGTATATCGATAGTCCGACGCACATGATCGGCGTCAGCCTCCACCTTGGCGACGACGAAGATACGATCGGCACTGGCTGAGCGCCCGCTGTGTTTATGGGGGCGACAATATCGCTTATGGCGCGGGTGGTGCGCTATCTTTTGGGCAACGGCGGCAGAAGCACACTCATCGTAAACCGATGTACGACGGCGACGGGGGGTACAACACCCTGAACGCTTGGCAGTCCGCCCCGTCGGAGCCCACCGAATCCGCGCCCGGCGTACATGTCGTGCTGGACAGCTCCAGCTCGGGCGACATCGACGCCCTGGGCGGCGTGGACGGGCATCTGCGGTTCCTGAACATGCAGAACCTGCGGACCGGCGGCGGTCATGACGTGATCGACGGATCGGCGGCAGGCGTCGACGGATACCGCGTCTTTGCCGATGCGGGCGACGACATGATCATCGGCAGCGACGGCAACGACGTCCTGGAAGGCGGGTGGGGCGCCGATACCATCATCGGCGGCCTTGGCAACGACGAGATCTCGATGAACGGCGATCTGTTCGCCGCCGTCAGCCGTCCTGATGCCGAGGTCGACACGCTGGTCCTGACCGACGGCTTTGGCCATGACACGATCCGCGGGTTCGGGTTCGGGGACGAGCTGGACAGCGAGGGCAACCCCGCCGCCGCGGACGTGCTGGACCTCAGCGGCCTGCATGATGCCGATGGCAACCCGATCGACCTGTCAGACGTCAAGATCCGCGCCGATGTGGACGAGTGGGACAACAAGTACGCCGTCATCTCCTTCCCGAACGGGGAAGAGCTGTGGATGCGCGACGTCGATCCCGACAGCCTGACGCCGTCGCGCCTGAACGGGATGGGCATTCCCTGCTTTTGCGCGGGCACGATGATCCGCACCCCCGATGGCGACGTCGCGGTCGAGGACCTGCGCGTGGGCGACCTGGTCGAGACCCGCGACAACGGCGCCCGTCCGATCCGCTGGATCGGAGGGCGCGCGCTGGACCGCGTGGATCTGACCATGGTTCCCAAACTGCGTCCGATCCGCATCCGCGCGGGCGCCCTGGCGCAGGATCTGCCAAGCCGCGACCTGATGGTGTCGCCGCAGCATCGCGTGCTGGTCCGGTCGGCCATCGCGCAGCGCATGTTCGGCACGACCGAGGTTCTGGTCGCCGCACGTCAGCTGACCGCGCTGGACGGCGTCGACGAGGTCGCGGTGGACTCGGTCCAGTACTATCACATCCTGTTCGCCCGCCACGAGATCGTCTTCTCGAACGACGCGCAGACCGAGTCGCTGTATACCGGGCCCCAGGCGATGAAGTCCTTGGGCCAGGCCGCGCAGGACGAGATCTTCACGCTGTTCCCCGAACTGCGTGCTGGCCCGTCGGAACCAGCACGGCCCTTCGTGCCCGGCGGCAAGGCCCAGAAGATGGTTCAGCGCCACCGCCGCAACGGCAAGACGCTGGTCTGCTGACCAGGACCGAGCGTTCACGGCCACTGCATCCGAAGGCATGCCACCTTCGGTTGCGGTGGCCGGTCATTTCGGCGTCGGCCATCAAATTTCTGCATCCGAAGATGCGGTCACGTCGCGGGCGGGACAGTGTGCAATGCGCCGATGTCACCGGCGGCCACCGCCACGGTCTTCAGGATCGCGTGGCAGGGCTGCCCCGGCGCAAGACCCATCGCGGCGACGGAGCGGCGCGTCAGGCGAGCCGTCAGCGTGTCGGACCCAACGGTCAGGACGACCTGCGCGTTCGGTCCTTCCTCGGCCGTGATCGCGGCGATGCGGCCCGCCAGAATGTTCAGCGCCGACAGGCCCTGCGGCCGATCCCGTGACAGGATGACGTCGCGTGCCCCCACGCGCAGGCGCACATGCGTGCCGGGCGGGGCATCCAGGCGGGCGACGAAGACCGGACCCGCCCCCGTCTGCAGCCGTGTCAGCCCGTCTGCATCATGGCCGGCGACGCGCGTGGTTAGGACCGATGCCGTGTCCGCACCGACCGCGCCCGCATCGCCCAGGACCTGCGCCGGCGGCCCGATGGCCGCGACCCGCCCGGCCCGCAGCGCCACCACGGTGGTGGCCAGCCGCGCGACCTCGGCGCTGGAATGGCTGACATAGAGGATCGGCACGCCGGCCTCATCGCGCAGGCGTTCGAAATAGGGCAGGATCTCGGCCTTGCGGGCCTCGTCCAGGGCGGCCAGCGGCTCGTCCGCCAGGATCAGGCGCGGGGCCGCCAGCAGGGCGCGCCCGATGGACACGCGGCTGCGCTCTCCGCCGGACAGGGTTCCGGGACGGCGGGCCAGCAAGGGGCCGATGCCCAGCATCTGCACCACGCGATCCAGATCGGGCGCGGTGGCGTCGCGCGGCGCGAACCACCGGCCATAGAGGAGGTTCTGGCGGACCGACAGATGCGGGAACAACCGCCCCTCCTGGAAGACATAGCCAAGGCGGCGGCGGTGGGGGGGCAGGTGGCGCCGAAGGGCGCTGTCGGTCAGGACCCAGTCATCGACCGCGATCCGCCCCGCATCCGGTCGCAGCAGGCCCGCGACCGCGTTCACGACCGTGGTCTTGCCCGAACCGGATGGCCCGAACAGCACCGTCAGTCCCGGGGGCGCGTCGAACGCCACGTCCAGGTCGAACCCGGCAAACCAGTGGGTCAGGCGGACCTGCAGCGTCATGCGCCTGCCACCCGCCGCGCGACGCGGCGCGCCAGAACCTCTGACAGCAGCAGCGCGGTCATGGCGATGGTGATCGACACCAGGACCAGGCGCCCCGCTGCCGCCTCTCCGCCCGGCGCCTGCAGCAGGGCATAGATGGCCGAGGGGACGGTCTGGGTCTGGCCGGGGATGTTCGACACGAAGGTGATGGTCGCCCCGAATTCACCGATCGCCTTGGCAAAGGCCAGGATTGATCCGGCCAGCACGCCGGGCAGGATCAGGGGCAGGGTCACCGTGGCGAACACCCAAGAAGGGCTGGCGCCAAGCGTGCCCGCCGCCGCCTCCAGCCGGGGATCGACCGCCTCGATCGCCAGGCGGATGGCGCGCACCATCAGCGGAAAGGCCATGATCGCGGCCGCCAGCGCCGCCCCGGTCCAGCGGAACGAGAAGACGATGCCCACCGTCTCCAGCGACTGCCCGACGCTGCCCCGCCGCCCGAAGGTGACCAGCAGCAGATAGCCCGTGACCACGGGCGGCAGGATCAGCGGCAGGTGGACGATGCCGTTCAGGATCTGCTTGCCGGGAAAGGACCAGCGCGCCAGGGCATAGGCGGTCACGATGCCCAATGGCAGGCTGACCAGCGTGGCGACCAGCCCGACCCACAGCGACAGGCGCACCGCCTGCCATTCGGTCGGTCCCAGCCAGGATGTGACGGCGTCGATCATTGTGGGGTCGTGAAGCCGAACTCTGTCCAGACCGCCCGTGCCGCGTCCGATGACAGATAGTCCAGAAAGGCCTGCGCCTGATCATTGTCCGACTGCGCGGTGACGGCTGCGGGATAGACGATCGGGTCGTGGCTGTCGGGAGGAAAGGTGCCCAGGATGGTCACGTCGTCCTGCGCGGCGGCGTCGGTGGCATAGGTGATGCCCAGGGGCGCCTCTCCGCGCGCGACGAAGGTCAGGGCGCTGCGCACGTTGTCCGATTGTGCGACCATGGGCGCCACCGCGTCCCACAGCCCCAGATGGGTCAGCGCGGCCTTGCCATAGATGCCCGCCGGGACGCTGTCGACCATCGCCATGGACAGCCGCCCCCCGTCCAGCATCGCCGTCAGGTCCAGCGTCGTGTCGATGATCACCGGGGCCGCGTCGCCATGCGCGATCAGCACCAGGCTGTTGCCCAGCAGGTCGCGACGCGTGTCGGGACGGATGTCCTCCGAGGCCTGCACCGCGTCCATCCACTCCTCGCTGGCCGAGATGAAGATGTCCGCGGGCGCGCCCTGCTGGATCTGGCGGGCCAGAGCGGACGATCCGGCATAGGACATCACGGCCATCTGACCGGTCTCTTCGCTCCACTGGGCAGCAATGCGGTCTAGCGCGTCGGTCAGGCTGGCAGCAGCAAAGACCGTCACGTCATCGGCCAGCGCGGGAGACGCGATCAACGCCACGCAGGCGGCAAGGGCAAGGCGATCCGGACCGGGCATGGCAATCTCCGTCGGTGATATGTCCGGGTGGATATAACGCAGCGAAGGGCGGACCTGGCAAGCGCTATTTTCCGGCGGACATATCGACGCACAGGCAGGGTCGGGGCGCGGACGATCAGATCAGATCAGATGAGTTGGGGATGGCGGAGGCGGTGGGATTCGAACCCACGGTGGACTTTCACCCACGTCGGTTTTCAAGACCGGTGCATTTAACCACTCTGCCACGCCTCCGACCGCTGCGGACTAGCGCGCCGCGGGCGTTTGCGCAAGCCTTCAGCGGGTCAGGGTGATCACACGGTCGCCGCCCTCGACCTGGATCGCGGACAGGCGCGACAGACGCAGGAAGCTGATCGGCAGCGCCACCGTGATCGTGTCCGTGACGGGATTTGCGGGCAGGGCCGCCGCGGGGTTGTCCGCGACCGGGGGCGAGGCCACGAAGCGCAGGCGCAGGACGCCGTCCGGGTCGGGCTGCAGCTGGTCGCCGGACCGCGGCACCGACCGGACCAGGGCGGCCGAGTGATAGCCCTTGACCGGGGCAAAGCCGCGCAGCACTAGCAGGCGGCCGTCGCTGAGCGGTTGCCATTCGGCACCCAGGATCTGCGGCACCGCGGGGCGGGCGTCCTGGGCCGTGGGATAGCCGCCTTCCGGGGCCAGGGTTTCGGGGGTCGACGCACCCGCGCCACGCCAGCCAAGCGGGTTCCAGCCGCTGTCGCCGAACCGCCCGCAGCCGGACAGGATCAGGGCGCCGATCAGCAGCGGCAGGGTAAGTCTGGTCATGGCATGTCCCCTTGGCGGTCCTTGGCCCCGTGATAGGCGATCCGGGCCGCGCCGAAAAGCCTCTTTGACCTGACCGCCGCGGCGCGCTAGGCCATGACCCCTGATATCAGGAGAGACCCATGGCCACCCCCGCCTTCGAGGACATCGCCGAAACCTTCGACTTTCTGGACGATTGGGAAGACCGCTATCGTCACCTGATCGAGATGGGCAAGGCCCTGCCGCCCATGGAATCCGCGGTGCAGGTCCCGGCCACCAAGGTCGACGGCTGCGCCAGCCAGGTCTGGATCCTGCCGCGGATCGAGGGGCGCAGCTTTGACTTTCAGGGCGATAGCGATGCGCTGATCGTGCGCGGCCTGATCGCGGTGCTGCACGCGCTGTATGCCGGGTTGCCGGTGGACCAGGTCGAGGCGGTGGACGCCCAGGCCGCGCTGGCGCGCCTTGGGCTGGACGAACACCTGTCGGCGCAACGATCGAACGGCGTGCGCGCGATGATCGCCCGGATCAGGCAGCTGGCCGCCGACGCAGGCTGATCCAGCCGCCACCCAGGACGCGCGTGCCCTCGGCCTCGTAGAAGACGCAGGCCTGGCCGGGGCTGACGCCGTCCTCGGGATCCAGAAGTTCGACCTCGGCACGGCGGCCGGGCAGGGGGCGCAGGATCGCGGGCCGCGGCGGGCGCGTGGACCGGATGCGGACCAAGCAGGCGATCTCTCCCTCGAAGGGCTGATCGCCCAGCCAGTTCACCTCGGTCACGGCGATGGTGCGCGTCGACAGCGCCTCGCGCGGGCCGACGACGACGCGGCGCGTCTCCGGCTCCAGCCGCAGCACATAGAGCGGGCTGCCGCCGCCGATGCCCAACCCGCGCCGCTGTCCGATCGTATAATGGATCACCCCGCGATGGGTGCCCAGGACGGTGCCCTGCTGGTCGACGATCTCGCCGGGATCTGCGGCACCGGGGCGCAGCTTCTCGATCACCGCGGCATAGTCGCCGTTGGGGACAAAGCAGATATCCTGGCTGTCGGGCTTGTCCGCGACGGACAGGCCGTAATCGGCGGCCAGGGCGCGCGTCTCGGCCTTGCTGACCAGATGGCCCAGGGGAAAGCGCAGGAAGTCCAGCTGTTCCTGGGTGGTCGAGAACAGGAAATAGCTCTGGTCGCGGTTCGGGTCGGCCGCCATGTGCAGTTCGGCGCGATGCGCGCCGTCCTTGCGCTGGATGTAATGGCCGGTCGCCATGCAGTCGGCATCCAGATCGCGTGCGGTTTCCAGCAGGTCGCGGAACTTGACCCGCTCGTTGCAGCGGATGCAGGGAACGGGCGTCGCGCCGGCCAGATAGGCGTCGGCGAATTCGTCGATGACCGATTCGCGGAACTTGTTCTCGTAATCCAGGACATAATGGGGAAAGCCCATGCGTTCGGCCACGCGACGGGCATCGTGGATGTCCTGGCCCGCGCAGCACGCGCCTTTCTTGGCCAGTGCCGCGCCATGGTCGTACAGCTGCAGCGTGACCCCGATGACGTCATAGCCTTCGGATTTCAGCTGCGCCGCGACGACGGAACTGTCCACGCCCCCCGACATCGCCACGACGACACGCGTCTGCGCAGGGGATTTTGCGAAACCAAGGCTGTTCAGTTCGGTCGCGGGCGCATCGGCACGCAGGGCAGCAGTCAGGGTCATGGATGATCTTTCGGCCCGCCAGGGGCGGTGCTGGTCGGGCGGCAAAGGGATTTGCGTCAAAATATAGGCAAATTGGTCGGATTCTCAACCCCGGCCGGGGCCGAAATCCCGATCAGGCTAACCGTGCCTTAAGTGCTTTCGACCAGAACTTGCAGAACGTGACGGAAGGACGCTGCAATGTTCGTGAAAAAGACCACAGGCCCGCGGATCGTGACACTGGCGGATGGGCGCATCCTCAGCGTGGCGGATCTGCCGATGGCCGACACCAGATGGGTCGCCAGCCGCAAGCATACGGTCGTGCTGGCGGTGTCGCACGGGCTGATCAGCCGCGACGACGCGCTGCGCCGCTATGGCCTGTCGGAGGAGGAGTTCGACGGCTGGTGCACCGCGGTCGCGCGCCACGGAAAGGCGGCTTTGAAGGTTACGGCGCTTCAAAAGTATAGACAACCATAGGGTGCATGACGCAGAAGGAATGCAAGTGGTAACGACATATTAACCTGTTCGTCAGATTGTCGGGACATGACCTTCGGCGAATCGGGGAAAGACCAAGCCATGCGAATCCTTCTGGTAGAAGACGACCCAAGCACTGCACGGGCGATCGAACTGATGCTGACGGCGGCCAGCTACAACGTGTTCCTGACCGACATGGGCGAGGAGGGGATCGATCTGGCCAAGCTGTATGATTACGATCTGATCCTGCTGGATCTGGACCTGCCCGACATGCACGGGATGGAGGTCCTGCGCCATCTGCGCCTGGCCCGCATCGACACGCCGATCCTGATCCTGACCGGGTCCGACGACACGGAAAGCAAGCTGCGCGGTTTCGGCTTCGGCGCGGACGATTACATGACCAAGCCCTTCAACCGCGAAGAGCTGCAGGCCCGCATCCAGGCGATCATCCGCCGCTCCAAGGGGCACAGCCAGGCGCTGATCCGGACCGGAGAGATCACCGTCAACTTGGACGCCCGTTCGGTCGAGGTGAAGGGCAAGCCGGTGAACCTGACCGGCAAGGAATACCAGATCCTGGAACTGCTGAGCCTGCGCAAGGGCACGACCTTGACCAAGGAGATGTTCCTGAACCACCTGTACGGCGGCATGGACGAACCCGAACTGAAGATCATCGACGTGTTCATCTGCAAGCTGCGCAAGAAGCTGTCCGAGGCCTTGGGCGGCGAGAGCCATATCGAGACGGTCTGGGGCCGCGGCTATGTCCTGCGCGATCCGGGTCCGGGGCAGGCGGAACGTCTGGCGATCGGGGCCTGATACGGCTTCTGGACGATTGCCTGCCCTTGGGCGATACCCACATCTGAGACGGTTGCATGGTTCGGCCGGATGCGGATGATGGGGGCGGCGATGGCGCAGGACAAGTCGGTGGGGCAACCGGACCGGAAGATGGATCGCGGTCAGGCCGCGGACCGCATCGCGGATCTGGCGGCACGGGTCGCCGCCGCGAACCAGGCCTATCACGCCGAGGACGCACCGCAGATATCGGATGCGGAATACGACGCGCTCAAGGCGCAGCTGGCGGCGCTGGAGCGGGACTTTCCCGATCTGGCGCTGCCCGACAGCCCGACCGGCAAGGTCGGCGCCGCCCCGGCCGAGGGCTTCGGCAAGATCGTCCACGCGCAACGCATGATGTCGTTGGGCAATGCCTTCACCGAGGGCGACGTCGCCGACTTCACCGCCCGCGTCCGCAGCTTTCTGGGCCTTGCCCCCGACATGCCCCTGGAGGTGACCGCCGAGCCGAAGATCGACGGCCTGTCCCTGTCGCTGCGCTATGAGGGCGGCGTGCTGGTCCATGCCGCGACCCGCGGCGATGGCGTGGTGGGAGAGAACGTGACCGCCAACGCCCGCACGATTTCCGACATCCCCCACCAACTGGAGGGTGACATCCCCGCCATCCTTGAGGTGCGCGGCGAGGTCTACATGGGGCATGACGACTTTGCGGCGCTGAACGATGCGGGGCGGGTCTTTGCCAATCCGCGCAACGCGGCTGCGGGATCGCTGCGCCAGATCGACCCGGCGGTGACCGCGCGCCGGCCGCTGCGCTTCTTCGCCTATGGCTGGGGGCAGCTGTCCGAACCGCTGGCGCCGACGCAGATGGCCTCCGTGGAGCGGCTGGCCGCCCTGGGGTTCCAAACCAACCCGCTGACGCGCCTGTGCACCGACACCGCGCAGATGATCGCCACCTGGGCCGAGATCGAACAGCAGCGCGCCACCCTGGGCTATGACATCGACGGCGTGGTCTACAAGGTGAACGACCTTGCATTCCAGGGGCGGCTTGGCTTTCGGTCGACCACGCCCCGATGGGCCTTGGCGCACAAGTTTCCGGCCGAGACCGCCTGGACCCGGCTTGACCGGATTGAGATCCAGGTCGGTCGTACGGGCGCCCTGTCCCCCGTCGCGCGGCTGGAGCCCGTGACCGTGGGCGGCGTGGTCGTGTCCAACGCGACCCTGCACAACGAGGATTACATCGCCGGGCAGGACAACTCTGGCGCGCCCATCCGTGACGGTCGCGACATCCGCGAGGGGGACTGGGTCAAGATCTATCGCGCCGGCGACGTGATCCCCAAGATCGCCGATGTCGACCTGTCGCGCAGGCCCGCGGACAGCGTGCCCTATGTCTTTCCGTCACACTGCCCCGAATGCGGGTCCGAGGCGATCCGCGAGCCGGGCGACAGCGTGCGCCGCTGTACCGGCGGCCTGATCTGCCCCGCGCAGGCGGTCGAGAAGCTGAAGCATTTCGTCAGCCGCGCGGCCTTCGACATCGACGGGCTGGGCGCCAAGCAGATCGAGATGTTCTTCGCAGACGATCAGCTGCCCATCCGCGAGCCCGCCGACATCTTCACCTTGGCCGATCGCGACGCCCGGAACTTCACCAAGCTGAAGAACCGCGAGGGGTTCGGCGAACGCTCGACCGAAAAACTGTTCGCCGCCATCGAGGATCGCCGTGCGATCCCCCTGGCCCGGCTGATCTTTGCCTTGGGCATCCGCCATGTGGGCGAGGTCGCGGCCGCGACCCTGGCCCGGCATTTCCACGACTGGCCTGCCTTGATCGCCGCCATCGACGGGGCGGCACGGGAGCCCGCTTTTGCTGCCCCGGACGACAAGGCCCGTCGCGCGGCGTTGGCCGACAGCCCGAACTGGGCCGAGCTGACCGGCATCGACGGCATCGGCGCGGTGCTGGTCGATTCGCTGGTGACGACGTTCGCGCAGCCGACAGAACGCGCCAGCATCGACCGGCTGGCGACCCTTCTGGACATCCGGCCGGTGGATACCGCCAATACGGTGCAGACCGAAATTTCCGGCAAGACGCTGGTCTTCACCGGCACGCTGGAGCGGATGACCCGCGCCGAGGCCAAGGCGCGGGCCGAGGCGATGGGGGCCAAGGTCGCGGGGTCCGTCAGCGCCAAGACCGACCTGCTGATCGCGGGGCCCGGGGCGGGGTCCAAGGCCGCCAAGGCCGAGGCCCTGGGCGTCACCGTCATCGACGAGGACGAATGGCTGCGCATCGCGGGGGCCGGATGACCGCGCCCAAGGGCCGCCCGCCCGCGCTGTTCCCGCTGTTCGCGACCATCGACACGCTGCCCGGCATCGGCCCCAAGGGGCGCGCCGCGCTGGAACAGATGGGCATCGACAAGCCGCGCGACCTGGTCCTGACGCTGCCGGCCAGCGGCATCACCCGCCGCCGCATCGCGCGCATCGCCGACGCCAGCGCGCCCGAGATCGTGACGATCACAGTTACCGTCACACGCCACCATCCGCCCCAGGTCCGCGGCCGCCCGTTCCGGGTGCATTGCACCGACGGAGAGGGCGACCTGACGCTGGTGTTCTTCCGTCCGCGCGACAACTGGATCGAAAGCCAGCTGCCCGTGGGCGCGCGTCGCATCCTCAGCGGCAAGCTGGAACTGTTCGACGGGCTGGCCCAGATGGTGCATCCCGACCACATCCTGGCGGATGGCGATGCGCTGCCGCCCAGCTTCGAGCCTGTTTATCCCCTGTCGGCGGGGCTGACACAGAAGGGCATGGCCAAGGCGGTCGATGCCGCGCTGAACCGGCTGCCCCCGGTCGAGGAATGGATCGACCCGCAGCTGATCGCGCAGCGCGGCTGGCCCTCCTTTGCCGATGCGCTGCACCAGGCGCATGCGCCGCAATCGCCCGGCGCGCTGTCGCCCGACAGCCCGGCGCGGGCGCGGCTGGCCTATGACGAATTTCTGGCCCATCAGATGACCTTGGCACTGGTGCGGCGGGACAAGCGGCGGCNGAAGGGGCGGGCCAGTGCGGGTGACGGCACCCTGCGCGCGCGGGTGCTGCAAAGCCTGCCCTGGCCGCCCACGGGCGCTCAGACCCGCGCGATCGCCGAGATCGCCGATGACATGGCCAGTGCGCGCCGCATGAACCGCCTGCTGCAGGGCGATGTCGGCGCGGGCAAGACGCTGGTCGCGCTGATGGCCGCGCTGGTTGCGGTCGAGGCCGGGGGACAGGCCGTGCTGATGGCCCCGACCGAGATCCTGGCCCGCCAGCATGCCCGCGCGCTGGAACCCTTGGCTCGTGCGGCAGGGGTGCGGCTGGCCGCGCTGACCGGGCGCGACAAGCGCGACCTGCGCAGTCAGATCCTGACCGATCTGGCGGACGGCACCATCGACATCCTGGTCGGCACCCATGCGGTGTTCCAGAAGGACGTGACTTTCCACGACCTGCGCCTGGCCATCATCGACGAACAGCACCGCTTCGGTGTGGCCCAACGGCTGGAGCTGTCGGCCAAGGGCGACGTGCCGCCCGACATGCTGATCATGACCGCGACGCCCATCCCCCGGTCGCTGGCCCTGTCGCAATATGGCGATCTGGACCTGTCGGTGCTGGACGAAAAGCCGCCGGGGCGCCAGCCTATCACCACGGTGATGATCGCGGACACGCGGCTGGACCAGGTCACCGAACGCCTGCGCGCCGCGATGGCGCAGGGCGCGCGTGCCTATTGGGTCTGCCCCCTGGTCGAGGAGAGCGAGGTCACCGATCTGACCGCGGCAGAGGCGCGGTTCACCCATCTGCGCGCGATCTTCGGCGACAGGGTGCGGCTGATCCACGGCCAGATGCCCCCCGACCAGCGCGACGCGGCAATGGCCGATTTCGCCGACGGTACGGCGCAGCTGTTGGTCGCCACCACCGTGATCGAGGTGGGCGTGGACGTGCCCCAGGCCACGATCATGGTGATCGAACGCGCCGAAAGCTTTGGTCTGGCGCAGCTGCACCAGCTGCGGGGTCGGGTCGGGCGCGGGGCAGGGGCCTCGACCTGTCTGCTGATGTATCATGGGCCCTTGAACGAGACCGGCGCCCGCCGTCTGACCACCCTGCGCGACACCGAGGACGGGTTCCGCATCGCGGAGGTCGACCTTGAGATGCGGGGCGCGGGCGATGTGATCGGAACCGCGCAGTCTGGTCTGCCGCGGTTCCGCATCGCGGACCTGGAACACCAGGCCGGGCTGATGGCTGTGGCGCGCCAGGACGCACGGTCACTGCTGGAACGCGACCCCACACTGGAGACCCCGCGGGGGCAGGCGCTGCGGCTGCTGATGTGGCTGATGCAGCAGGATCAGGCGATTCGATTGATCCAGGTCGGCTGACAAGCCGGAATGTTCTTAAAAAGTTCTTTACCGAATCGAGAGAACATGAGAACAAAGAGGCAACAGAGAGGAGTTGCTGTCATGACCAAAGACACCGCCATCGACCTGATCGGGGCCGCCGCGCTCAGCCTGACCACCATTGTCCTGCTGTGGCTGCCCGCCATGCTGCAGGTCTGACCGACTGCCCCGCGACGCAGGGATGGCGCCCCGCCTGTGCGCCATCCGTCCCCAAAGCTCGCGCACCTGGCCGGCCCCGCAGGGGGCCGGCCCTTTTCATGCAGATGCCTTGTCCAGCGCCTCCAGCGTGGCGTCCCAGGCCAGCAGGATCGACGGATGGCGGTTGGGATAGGCGCGCGCGGGCGTCAGCGCCTCGAGGTCGGAAAAGGGCGCGCCGGGGGCGGGTGCATCCTGGGTCAGCATCGCGCGCAACTGATCGCGCGCCTGCACGATGCCCGCCCGGTCCATGCCGATCACCGCCTGTCCCAGCACGGAGGCCGAAGCCTGACCCAGGGCGCAGGCCCGCACCTCTTGCGCGAAATCGCTGATGCGGCCATCGGCCATCGACAGGTGCACAGTCACGGACGATCCGCATTGCGGCGACCGGCGCTGGACGCTCGCCTGTGCGTCGTCCAGCCGGCCCTGATGGGGGATGGCGGTCGTCAGCGCGAGGATGCGTCGCGAATAAAGCTGCATCAGATCGGTTTCGGCCATGCGTCATCCCTTGGGGTTTCATCAGCGCGGGTCGATGAGTAGATAGGGACGGCCATGCCGAAAGGAAACCCGATGTTCGACCCCCTCAGCCTGAAATATGACGCGGCCGGCCTGATCCCCGCCATCGCGCAGGACGCCGCCTCGGGCGAGGTGCTGATGATGGCCTGGATGAACGCCGACGCCGTGGCCCGGACGCTGGAGACCGGGCGCGTGACCTATTGGTCGCGGTCGCGGTCGTCGTTCTGGATCAAGGGCGAAAGCTCGGGCCACGTGCAGGCGCTGGTCGAGATGCGCGTCGACTGCGACCGCGACTGTCTGCTGGTGCTGGTCGACCAGACCGGGCCCGCCTGCCACACGAACCGGCGCAGCTGCTTTTACACCGGCATCCGGGACGGGGCCGAGGTCGTGCTGACCGAACCGATGGTCTAAAGCCCGACCATGCGGCGGATGTCGTCGGGGGACGCTCCGTCCGCCCGGTACTGGCAGATCGCGCGGGCATCGTCGCGCTTCGCCAACCGCCGCCCCGCCGTGTCGCGGATCAGTCGGTGGTGCAGATAGGCCGGCGTCGGCAGGTCCAGCAGGTGCTGCAGCAGCACGTGGATATGGGTCGATGCGAACAGGTCCATCCCCCGCGTCACCAGCGTGATCCCCTGTGCCGCGTCGTCCACGACAACCGCCAGATGATAGGACGTGCCCATCCCCCGGCGCGACAGGACCACGTCGCCGATGCCCGCAAGGAACTGCTGACGGGTAAGGATGTGGCTTCGGCCTTCATCCGTGAACCCGATGCTGTCCAGCCCAAGCGCGTCGAAGGCGCGACCGGCGTCCAGCCGGATCACGTCATCAGGGCCGGCATCGCGCAGGTCGCGGTGGCGGCAGGTGCCCGGATAGATCAGGCCATCCGGCCCGGCAGGCAGGGCGCCCTCCTGCGGGGCGGACAGCGCTGCGCGGATATCCCCCCGGCGGCAGCGGCAGGGATAGGTCAGCGGCGCCAGCCGCGCCAGTGCGTCCTGATAGGCCGGCATGCGGTCGGACTGGCGCATGACCGGCCGCGGCCAGTCCAGGCCCAGCCAAGCCAGGTCCTCGAAGATCGCGGCCTCGTATTCCGGGCGACAGCGGTCGCGGTCGATATCCTCGATCCGCAGGTGGAAATCCCCCTGCGCCGCCGCGGTCAGGGCCGAAAACGCATGGCCCAGGTGCAGCGGCCCAGTGGGCGACGGTGCGAACCGTGTTACTGGGCGGCCAGCCATACGTTGAAATCGTCCTTGGCGCGCTGCGTGTAGGCGGGATAGCGGTCCTTGCGGCCGCGGCGACCCGACCGGCTGTCGGGCAGGGGCGGGAACAGGCCAAAGTTCACGTTCATCGGCTGAAAGGNCTTGGCTTCGGCCCCGCCAGTGATGTGGTTGACCAGCGCGCCCATTGCGGTGGTGAAGGGCGGCGGCGCCAGATCGCGCCCCAGGGCCTGGGCCGCGGCCATGCGCCCGGCCAGCAGCCCCATCGCGGCGCTTTCGACATATCCCTCGACCCCGGTGACCTGCCCGGCAAAGCGCAGGTTCGGCGCCAGGCGCAGGCGCATGCGGTCGTCCAGCAACGTCGGTGAGTTCAAAAAGCTGTTGCGGTGGATGCCGCCAAGCCGGGCAAAGCCGGCATTCTGCAGGCCAGGGATCATCCGGAACACCTGGGTCTGCGCACCGTATTTCATCTTGGTCTGAAAGCCCACGATATTGTACAGCGTGCCCAGCGCGTTGTCGCGGCGCAGCTGGACCACGGCATAGGCCTTTTCCTGAGGCTTGTGGGCATTGGTCAGGCCCACGGGCTTCATCGGGCCGTGGCGCAGGGTCTCGCGGCCGCGTTCGGCCATGACCTCGATGGGCAGGCAGCCATCGAAATAGCCCGCGGTCTCTCCCTCGTGGAACTCGGTCTTGTCGGCGGCCAGAAGCGCGTCGATGAAGGCCTCGTATTCGTCGCGGTTCATCGGGCAGTTGATATAGGCCTTCTGCTCGGCCTCCGTCGCGCCCTTGTCATAGCGCGACTGCTCCCAGGCGATCGACATGTCGATCGTGTCGGCATGCACGATGGGCGCAATGGCGTCGAAGAAGGCCAGCGCGTCCGTCCCCGTCACGCCGCGGATCGCCCCGGCCAGCGCGTCCGAGGTCAGCGGCCCCGTCGCCACGATCCAGTTGCCGGTGCCGGGCAGTTCGGTGATCTCTCCGGGAACGATGGTAATCAGCGGCTCCGCCTGCAGCGCGGCGGTGACGGCGGCCGAAAAGGCCTCGCGGTCGACGGCCAGCGCGCCGCCCGCGGGTAGGCGGTGGCGGCCCGCCATCTCCATGATCAGACCGCCCGCGGCCCGCATCTCCCAATGCAACTGGCCCACCGCGTTCATCACGTCGTCATCCGAGCGGAAGCTGTTCGAACAGACCATCTCGGCGCAGTCGCCGGTCTTGTGGGCAAAGGTTTCGACCTGCGGGCGCATCTCGTGCAGCACGACGGGCACGCCCATCCGGGTGATCTGCCAGGCGGCTTCCGATCCGGCAAGGCCGGCACCGATGATGTGGACGGGTTCCATGCGTGTCTCCTTGACGGGTGGGCTAGCAAGGCCGTGGCGGAATGGAAAGGGGCGGCGCCGTCGGCACCGCCCCCAGGGTCATGCGACCGATCCGCGCGGGATCAGGCCTCGGCGGCTGCCTCGGCGGCGTCGCCGTCCTCTGCATCATCCTCGGCGCGCAGGGCCGACGGTGCGGCCAGGTTCGCGATCACGAAGTCACGGTCGATCGTCGCCTTGGCGCCGTTCGGCAGCGTGACGTCGCTGATGTGGATGGTGTCGCCGATCTGGCGGCCTTCCAGGTCCACGGTCAGGTGATCGGGGATGTCACCCGCGGTCACGACCAGTTCGACCTCGGGACGCACGGTGACCAGGGTGCCGCCGCGCTTGAGGCCGGGGCACTTGTCCTCGTTGATGAATTCGACCGGGATGAACAGGTTCACCTTGGACGTGCGGCGCAGGCGCATGAAGTCGATGTGGATCGGCAGATCCTTGACGACGTCGCGCTGGACGCCGCGGCAGATGACGCGGACATCGTCCTGGCCCTCGACCTGCAGGTTCCACAGCGTGGACATGAAGCGGCCGGCGCGCAGCGTGGTCAGCAGCTTGTTGAAGTCGAACGCGATCGAGACGGGCTCTTTGCCGTCGCCATACACGATACCGGGCACCTTGCCTTCGCGGCGGGTCTGGCGGGCGGCCCCCTTGCCTGACCCCGCGCGTGCCTCGGCCACCAGATTCGGAATCTCTTTGGCCATTTTCTTAATCCTTAACCATGATTGAAGACGCCACCCTCCAAGGGTGCGTGGCGCCAAGCGGTGCCCTTAGCGCAGACCGGCCCGGATGTGAAGTCAGAAATGCCACGCCGCGCGACGCATGCGCGCAGGTGAATTGACTTGCCGGTCCCCCCGGCCCTATGGGCCGACAGGGCCTGCGCGCAAGGCGTGGGCGGGGCTTGGGGGCAGCGGTGGACAAGACGCAGGCGCGGTTGATGTCGGTGGACTATCTGCGGGTGGTGCTGGCCGCCTTCGTGGTCGTCGCGCATTCGGGCCTGGCCCGAGAGACGTTCCGGAGCTGGGGCGATGCGGGCCTGGTCGCGCTGGCCACGGGCAACAGCGTGCTGCGCGTCGCGGTGCCGGTCTTCACGCTGATTGCGGGGTATTTCCTGGCATCGGTGCTGCGGCGGGCGCGGCTGTCGGATTGGGTGGGGCATCTGCTGGTGCTCTATGCCGTCTGGTCCGTGGTCTATCTGCTGTTCCTGTGGCCCTATTACACGAACCGGCCCCTTGGCCTGACCGCGACCGAACTGACGCTTGGCTTCATGCACCTGTGGTTCCTGGAGGGGCTGGCGATCTCCGGCGTGATCCTGGGCGCGGTGCGGCTGCTGGGATCGGGGGCCGTGGTCGCGTCGGCGGTCGTGCTGGGGCTTGTGGGGATTGCGCTGCAATACGCGCGGATGGCGGGACTGTCCGAGATGCCCGTCGAACATTATCGCAACGGCCCCTTCTACCTCTATCCCTATCTGGTGATGGGCTGGTTGATGGCCGTGCATCCGCCGCGCCTGTCGACGGCTCTTCTGTGGGCGATGGTCGCGGGGGGGCTGGCCCTGACCATCGGCGAAAGCCTGTACTGGCTGCGCCGCATCGGAGAGGAGCCGCTGCTGGAGATCCCGGTCGGCCACCTGATCCTGTGTCCGGCGCTGCTGCTGCTGGTCATGCGGCTGCGGGTGCCCGACACGGCGCTGCCCTTGGGGCGGGCGGCGGCGGGGATCTATGTGCTGCACGTGATCGTGCTGCAGGGGCTGCCGAAATTGGGGGTGGACCACCCCGGCGTCACGGCGGTCCTGGGGATCGCCTTGCCGTTCCTGCTGGTCTGGGGCGTCAGCCTTGCGGGCCGACGCCACCGCTGGTTGTCGCGCCTGTTCTAGGCCGGCTGGCCGATCTGGTATTCGTCCAGGAAGTCGCGCGGGATCAGCAGATGCTCGGGCCCGATATTGTCCAGGTAGCGTTCGCCGCACAGCGCCATGCTGATGTCCAGCTCCTTGCGGATGATCTCCAGCGCGCGGGTCACGCCGGCCTCTCCCATCGCGCCCAGCCCGTGCAGCCAGGCCCGTCCGATCCAGGTGCCGTGCGCGCCAAGCGCCAGCGCCTTGAGCACGTCCTGACCCGACCGGATGCCGCTGTCCATGTGGACCTCGACCCGGTCGCCCACCGCCTTGACGATGTGGGGCAGCATCCGGATCGACGACAGGGCGCCGTCCAGCTGTCGCCCGCCATGGTTGCTGACGATGATCGCATCGGCGCCGAAATCGGCGGCCATGCGGGCGTCTTCGGGGTCCAGGATGCCCTTCAGGATCAGCTTGCCACCCCACATGTCGCGGATCCTGGCGATCTTGTCCCAGTCCAGGCGCTCGTCGAACTGCTCGGCCGTCCAGCTCATCAGGCTGGAGGTGTCGCCCACGCCCTTGGCATGACCCACGATGTTGCCGAAGAAGCGGCGCTTGGTCTTCAGCATGCCCATGCCCCACCGCCAGCGGGTGGACAGGTCCAGCATCGTGGGCAGGGTCATCTTGGGTGGCGCGGACAGGCCGTTCTTCAAGTCCTTGTGCCTTTGGCCCAGGATCTGCAGATCCAGCGTCAGGACCAGCGCGCTGCAGTTGGCGGCCTTGGCGCGTTCGATGATGGCGGCCACGAAATCCTGGTCCTTCATCACGTACAACTGGAACATAAAGGGCGCGGTCGTGTGCGCGGCCACGTCCTCGATCGAACAGATCGACATGGTGGACAGACAGAACGGCACGCCGAACTTCTCGGCCGCGCGGGCGGCGTGGATCTCTCCGTCGGCATGCTGCATGCCTGTCATGCCGACCGGAGCCAGCGCCACCGGCATGGTCACCGCCTGACCCGCCATCTGCCGCGACAGACGGCGGTCGGACATGTCCACGGCGACCTTCTGGCGCAGCTTCAGCCGCGCGAAATCGGTCGTGTTGTCGCGAAAGGTCTGTTCGGTATAGCTGCCCGATTCCGCGTAATCGTAGAACATCTTGGGCGTGCGGGCGCGGTGCATCCGCTTGAGATCGTCGATGCAGGTGATGACGGGCATGGCATGGCCTTTCGCGAACTGGTCAAAACTTATTACCAGTTGCGCGGGCCCCTGGCAATCACCCGCCCGCGCGTCTCCGCAGGCCCGGATCGACCACCGGGCCGCGCAGCGCATCGGCCCGCGCCTGCAGGGCGGCTGCACGGGCGGCGGTCGCATCCTCCAGGGGCGCGGGGTCGGTGCGGGCTGCGGTCGCATGGGCGGGCAGGGCGGGTTCGGCCAAGGCCTGTTCCGTCGGCAGCAGGCGGGGATAATCCCCGTCGGCGGTGCAGGCGGCCAGCGTCAGCGCAAGGATCAGGGCGTGCTTCATGGCGGCGACGATACGCGGGCCGGGGGCGCCCGGCAACGCCTTCCCTCGGCCGTGGCCGCGCGCTAGACACGGGGCCATGGCCCGCACCACCGGTTCCCGCGCTGAAATCACCGGCCCCCTGATCCGCGACAAGGCCCGCCGCCTGTTCGCGCGGCAGGGCTATGCCGCCGTGTCGATGCGCCAGATCGCGGCCGCCGTGGGCGTGCAGGCCGGCGCACTCTACGCCTATACGCCCGACAAGCAGGCGCTGCTGGCCGACCTGCTGGAAAGCCACATGCAGGAGCTGCTGGACGCCTGGTCGGACGATCCGGCGGCCGATCCGCTGGCGCGGCTGGAACGCTTCGTGCGGTTCCACATCGATTTCAGCCTTGATCACAGCGACGCGGTGTTCCTGTCCTACATGGAGCTGCGCAACCTGACGCCCGACAATTTCGGCCGCATCGCGGCGCTGCGGGGCCGGTACGAGGCCGCGTTGGAGCGGATCCTGCGCGACGGGGTTGCCTCCCGTTCCATGCGGATCGAGGATCCCAAGCTGACCACGCTGGCCCTGATCGCGATGCTGACCGGGGTGACGAACTGGTACCGCGAGGGCGGGCGCCTGGACAGGGGCCGCATCGCCCAGATCTATTGGGGGCTGGCCCGCGGCGCGGTGGGTGCCTGAAGGCGCTTGCTGCCCCCCGCGCCATGCCGGATAATCGCGCCCATGTCCCTGCCCCCCGGTTTCCTTGACGAGATTCGCAACCGCGTCCCGATCAGCCGGGTAATCGGCAAGAAGGTCACGTGGGATCTGCGCAAGTCGAACCAGGCCCGCGGCGACTGGTGGGCACCGTGCCCCTTCCACCAGGAAAAGTCCGCCAGCTTTCACTGTGACGACCAGAAGGGCTATTATTACTGCTTCGGCTGTCAGGCCAAGGGCGACGCCATCGGTTTCCTGCGCGACCACGACGGGATGGAGTTCATCGAGGCGGTCAAGCTCTTGGCCGCCGAGGCCGGGCTGACCATGCCCGAACCCGACCCCCGTGCCCGCGAAAAGACCGACAGGCGGAGGCGGCTGCTGGAGGTGACCGAGGCCGCCTGCCGCTGGTTCCGCCTGCAGTTGCAGACCGGCGCCGCGGCGGATGCGCGCGATTACCTGGACCGCCGCGGCCTGGACGCCGCCGCACTGGACCGGTTCGAGATCGGCTTTGCCCCCGATCACCGCACCGCCCTGACCGCGGCCCTGCGCGACAAGGGCTTTGCCGAGGATCAGATCGCCGAGGCCGGCATGTCCGCCCGGCCCGAAGGCGGCGGCGCGGCCTATGACCGGTTCCGGGGGCGGATCATCTTTCCGATCCGCGACGGACAGGGCCGCTGCATCGGCTTTGGCGGCCGGGCGATGGACCCGAACGCGCGGGCGAAATACCTCAACAGCCCGGAAACGCCGCTTTTTGACAAGGGGCGCAATCTGTACAATCTGGGCCCTGCGCGCAGCGCGGTCGCCAAGGGCCAGCGGCTGGTCGTGGCCGAAGGCTACATGGACGTGATCGCCTTGGCCCGCGCGGGGTTCGAGGGGGCGGTGGCTCCCCTGGGCACCGCCATCACCGAGGAGCAGCTGCGCCTGATGTGGCGCGTCTCGCCCGAACCGGTGATCGCGCTGGACGGCGATGCGGCGGGCCAGCGCGCGGCGCAGCGGCTGATCGACCTGGCGTTGCCGCTAACCGGACCCGGACAGGCACTGCGCTTTGTCATTTTGCCCGCGGGGCAGGATCCCGACGATCTGATCAAGGCATCCGGCCCGGGCGCGATGGGGGCGCTGCTGGATCAGGCACGGCCCATGCTGGATCTGCTCTGGGCGCGCGAGACGCAGGGGCAGGTCTTCGACAGTCCGGAACGCAAGGCGGCCCTGGATCGCCGCCTGGCCGAGGCTGTTGCCCGCATCCCCGATGAACGCACCCGCGCGCTGTACTCCGAGGATATCCGGCGCAAGCAGTGGGAGCTCTTCGGCGGTGGCGCCCGCAAGACCACCCCGCGGGGGGGCGCGGCCGGGCGTGGCCCGGCCCGGCGCCAAGGGGCCTCGATGGCCCCGCGGGCGCCGTCCCTGCCGGTGGGGATCAACGTCCCGGAACAGGGAGAGGGGACGCTGGAGGGCGCCGCCCTGCTGATCTGTGCGTTGCGCCCTTCGGTCGTGGCGCATGTCGAGGCGCGTCTTGAACGCGTGCTGCCGCGCGACCCGGACCGCGCGGCGCTGCTTCATGATCTGCTGACCCATACCGACAGCCCGGCCGGGCGGCGCGGCCTTGAAACCCTGCGCCGCGACGCCCATCTGGGCCTGACGCCCGCAATCATCGAACGGAAGGACGACGACGGCGCCGTGACGATGCTGCTGGACCTTCTGGACCGCATCGAGGTCGCGCGCGCCACGACGCACGAACTGCCCCGCGCCGAATCCGAGATCCAGGGAGAGGCCGATGAGGGACTGACATGGCGCATCAGCCAGATCACCCGCGCCCGCCACCGGGCCGAGAACCCCGAGATGGAGACGTCGGGCGACATGAACGAGGATCGCGACGCCATGTCGGCGCAATTGTCGGATTGGCTGTCGGGCCAGATCTGGCGCAAGCCGCCCCGGCGGTGACCGCGATTCGCAACCCCCGGGGGTTGCGAATCATCAGCGCGCCCGGCCTTTGATTCGGCCGAGAAGCACGTTAGAACCGAAGCAACTTTGCGACGATTCGCACGCACATGCGAATCACCCGCCCACGATCTCGCCGAGAAGGAGCCCTGGATGGCCGCCAAGGACGATGACCACGACAAGACCGACAAGGACGACAATGCCCATACGCTGGACATGAGCCAGGCGGCGGTCAAGAAGATGATCGCCGAGGCACGCGAGCGTGGCTACATCACCTACGACCAGCTGAACGCCGTCCTGCCGCCCGAGCAGGTCAGCAGCGAGCAGATCGAGGACGTCATGTCGATGCTGTCCGAGATGGGCATCAACGTCATCGAGGACGACGACGCCGCCGAGGAGTCGGAGGGCGGGGCCATCGTCACCACCGGGTCCGGGTCGCGCGAACTGGCCGTGTCGGCCAGCGAGACCGAAAAGCTGGACCGCACCGACGACCCCGTCCGCATGTACCTGCGCGAGATGGGATCGGTCGAGCTTCTCTCCCGCGAGGGCGAGATCGCCATCGCCAAGCGGATCGAGGCGGGCCGCAACACCATGATCGCGGGCCTGTGCGAGAGCCCGCTGACGTTCAAGGCCATCACGCTGTGGCGCGAGGAGCTTCTGGACGAAGAGATCCTGCTGCGCGACGTCATCGATCTCGAGACCACCTTCGGCCAGTCCATGGACGACGAGGAGGCCGAGGAGGTCGAACTGACCGTCGAGGGCGAGGCCAGCCCCGCCGCGACCAAGCGCGAGGAGTTCGACGCCGACGGCAACCCCCTGCGCGTCGAGGATGACGAGGACGAGGACGAGGGCGCCAACCTGTCGCTGGCCGCGATGGAGGCAAGCCTCAAGCCCAAGGTCCTGGAGACGCTGGAAGCCATCGCCCATCACTACGAGGGGCTGGCCGACATGCAGGACCAGCGCATGTCCGCGACGCTGAACGAGGACAACAGCTTCTCGGCCAGTGCCGAGAGCGACTATCAGAACTTGCGGTCGGAAATAGTCGTCCTGGTGAACTCGCTGCACCTCAACAGCGGCCGGATCGAGGCGCTTGTCGATCAGCTTTACGGCATCAACCGCCGGATCGTCACCATCGACAGCGGCATGGTCAAGCTGGCCGACGCGGCCCGCATCAACCGCCGCGAGTTCATCGACGCCTATCGCGGCAGCGAGCTGGACCCGAACTGGGTGGACCGCATGTCCGCGCAGGCCGGGCGCGGCTGGCAGGCGCTGTTCGACCGGTCGCGCGACCAGGTCGAGCGTCTGCGCGGCGACATGGCCGAGGTCGGCCAGTATGTCGGCGTGGACATCGAGGAGTTCCGCCGCATCGTGGCCCAGGTCCAGCGCGGTGAGAAGGAGGCCCGTCAGGCCAAGAAGGAGATGGTCGAGGCCAACCTACGCCTGGTCATCTCGATCGCCAAGAAATACACGAACCGCGGCCTGCAGTTCCTGGACCTGATCCAGGAGGGCAACATCGGCCTGATGAAGGCCGTGGACAAGTTCGAATACCGCCGCGGCTACAAGTTTTCGACCTATGCGACCTGGTGGATCCGTCAGGCGATCACCCGGTCCATCGCGGATCAGGCGCGCACGATCCGCATCCCGGTCCACATGATCGAGACGATCAACAAGCTGGTCCGCACCGGCCGCCAGATGCTGCACGAGATCGGTCGCGAACCGACCCCCGAGGAACTGGCCGAGAAGCTGCAGATGCCGCTGGAGAAGGTCCGCAAGGTGATGAAGATCGCCAAGGAACCGATCAGCCTCGAGACCCCGATCGGGGACGAGGAGGACAGCCAGCTTGGCGATTTCATCGAGGACAAGAACGCCGTCCTGCCGCTGGACAGCGCCATCCAGGAGAACCTCAAGGAGACCACGACCCGCGTCCTAGCCAGCCTGACGCCCCGCGAGGAACGGGTGCTGCGCATGCGCTTCGGCATCGGCATGAACACCGACCACACCCTGGAGGAGGTCGGCCAGCAGTTCAGCGTGACCCGTGAACGCATCCGCCAGATCGAGGCCAAGGCGCTGCGCAAGCTGAAGCATCCGTCGCGGAGCAGAAAGCTGCGGTCCTTCCTTGACCAGTGATCTGGACGACCTGCAGGGCCTGGGCTTTGTCCTCTACCGCAGCACCGCGCGTGCCGGTCTGGACGGCTCGGCCATGCAGGACATCCTGCGCACCGCGCGCCATCGCAACCAGTCGCTTGGCCTGACCGGATGCCTGCACCACGAGGACGGCCTGTTCTTCCAGTGGCTGGAGGGACCGGCCGACGGCCTGCGGAAGGTGGTGGCGTCGCTGATGGACGACGACCGTCATCGCGATTTCGAGATTCTGGACCAGGGCGCTTTGGATCACCGGCGCTTTCAGGATTGGCGGATGCGGTTCTCGGACCGGGACAGGGCATCGCTGATGGACTGGTTCGCACGGTCCGACAGTTCGACCGTGCATCGCGGGGATTATGCGGGCGGCGTGGTCGCCTTCATGATGGGCCTCGATCTCTGACAGCGCCTTGCGCTTGCGGCACAAACTGTGAACACTGCCCCGAAACGACGGGGTGATGACAGGATGCAGTTCGACGATGCCGGGGCGTGGCTTTCCGACATGACGGTGATCGGGCCGGCCTTGGCGGTCGTGCTGGCGCTGCTGCTGTGGTGGCGCGGGCAGGTGGCACTGTCGCGGATGCGTGTGCGCGCGACACTGGCCGAGGATCGACTGCACGAGGCGAACCTGGACCGCACCCGCGCGCAGACCCGGGCCGAGGCGCAGGATGCCCGCCTTGCCGATCTGACCGAAGAGCGGGACGGTCTGACCGACGCGCTGCATCACGCCCGCCGGCAGGCGGCGCAGCTGGAGACAAGTCTGGCCGAAACACGCCTGCGCGCCGAGAAAGACGCCGAGGCCAGCGCGCGCGAGGTCGCCACCCTGCGGGAACTGCGCGCCGAGATGACGCAACAGTTCAAGCTGCTGTCGGCAGAGACGCTGCGTGCCCAGCAGGACGACCTGCAGCGGTTGCAGAACGACCAGCTGGCGGCCCTGCTGACCCCGTTCCGCGATCAGGTCGGCCGGTTTCAGACAGAGCTGCAGGCCCGGAACAAGGTGCTGGACGAGGAATCGGCCCGCCTGCGCGAACAGATCCTGTCCCTGCACAACCGCAGCGAACAGATCAGCCGCGAGGCCGTCAACCTGACCCGCGCCCTGAAGGGAGACAAGCAGCAGCAGGGTGCCTGGGGCGAGATGGTTCTGGAACGCATCCTGGAGGATTCGGGGCTGATGGCCGGAACGCATTACGACCTGCAGTCCAGCTGGCGCGACGACGACGGCAAGCTGTGGCGTCCCGACGTGGTGGTCAAGATGCCGCGCGGCAAGGTCATGGTCATCGACAGCAAGGTGTCGCTGAACGATTACGAGGCTTCGGTGACGCTGGACGATCCGGCGGCCTCTGCCGCGGCGCTGCGCCGCCACGTGGCCGCCATCCGCACGCACATCGCCACGCTGTCGGGCAAGGGCTATCAGCGGATGGACGACAACTCCGTCGATTACGTGCTGATGTTCATCCCGATCGAGGGGGCGTTCTCGGACGCGCTGCGGGCCGATCCGGCGTTGGCAGCATTCGCGATGGAACGCCGCGTGGGGCTGACGACGCCCACGACGCTGATGCTGACGCTGCGTACGGTCGATCATATCTGGGCGGTCGAGCGGCGCGAAAGCAACGCGCTGGAGATCGCGCGCCGGGCGGGGCAGCTGTATGACAAGGTCGCGGGCTTCGTCGAGGCGATGGACGGCGTCGGCCGCGCGCTGGACCAGGCCAACCGCGCCCACGGTCAGGCGATGGACCGGCTGACGCGCGGGTCCGGCAATGTCATCCGTCAGGTCGAGATGCTGCGGTCCCTGGGCGCACGTGCCAGCAAGCAGATCGACCTTGACCATGACCGCGACGATGCGCTGCTGGGCCCGGAGGCCGCCGAATGATGCATGTCCTGACCGTCGCCACTCAGGGGCCCGCCTGTCACGACATCACCGCGGAACTGGCCGATTGGCTGCGTTCCGGCGGCGCGGTCCGGGGGGTGCTGACCCTCATCGTGCAACATACGTCCGCGTCGCTGTTGATCCAAGAGAATGCCGACCCCGAGGTGCAGGCTGACCTACTGGCATGGCTGGACCGTCTGGCCCCGCCCGCCGACGATCCGTCCATGGGCTGGATCACGCACCGCTATGAGGGGCCTGACGACATGCCCGCGCATCTGAAGGCGACCGTTTTGCCAACGACCCTGCAGATCCCGGTCGACCGGGGTCGGATGATACTGGGCCGCTGGCAGGGCATCTATCTGGTGGAACACCGTCGCGCCCCGCATCGGCGTCAGGTTGTGGCGATGTTCGCGCCTCAGGCCTGAGGCATCAGATACACCTCGCGGATCGCGGCGCGGTCCGGGGCGGTGATCATGTGCATGACGGCGGCGGCGACATCGTCCGGCTGCAGCTTGTCCGGGGCGCCGTCGTCGAAGAACGCGGTGTCGACCATCCCCGGCGCCACGACGCAGCAGCGCCCACCCCATTCGCGCATCTCTTCGGCCAAGTTGCCAGCATAGCCGTGCACGAACCACTTGGTCGCGCCATAGATCGAGCCCTTGATGTGCTGGCGTCCCGCCGCGGACCCGGTCAGCACCAGCGTTCCGCGCGTCTTGCGCAGATGCGGCAGCAGGGCGCGCGCCGTCAGGACAACGCCCATGACGTTCAGGTCGATCATCCCGCGAATGTCGTCCAGATCGCCCGCCTCGGTCCCCGGCTTGGAAAGGCCGCGCCCCGCATTGGCATAGGCCGCGTCGATGCCGCCGAAATGGTCGGCGACCTGGGCCGCGGCGGCGGTTAGGGCGTCGATGTCGGTGGCATCGCCGCTGACGACCATCGCCCGGTCGCCCAGTTCCTCCGCCAGGGCAGACAGCTTGTCCGCGGACCGGGCGAACAGCGCGACGTTCCAGCCGGCGGCGACGGCGGTGCGCGCGGTCGCCGCACCGATGCCCGAGGAGGCGCCGGTGATGAACAGGGTCTGGGTCATGGATGCCTCAATCGGTTGAATCCCGCAGGAAATTACGGGCGGCAACGCGGCATTCGGGCCACAGGTTCCAGGGGGCCTATCTTGTGGGCTGTGGATAAAGCTACCCAATCCCTGCCAAGGTGCCTATAGTGACGGTGGATCGCCTTGGCACAGGGACAACGGAATGCGCTGCCCGTTTTGCGGAAATGTCGATACCCAGGTCAAGGACTCGCGCCCGGCCGAGGATAACGTGGCGATCCGCCGCCGTCGCTTCTGCCCGTCCTGCAGCGGGCGTTTCACGACCTATGAACGCGTCCAGCTGCGCGATCTTGTCGTGGTCAAGACGAACGGCCGCCGCGAGGATTTCGACCGCGACAAGATGGCCCGGTCGATCCGCATCGCCATGCAGAAGCGCCCGGTCGAGCCGGAACGCATCGAACAGATGATCAGCGGCATCGTCCGCAGGCTTGAAAGCACCGGAGAGACCGACATCCCGTCCAAGACCATCGGCGAGATTGTGATGGAGGCTTTGTCGCGCATCGACAATGTCGGCTATGTCCGCTTTGCCAGCGTCTACAAGAACTTTCAGGACGCGGACGATTTCGACAAGTTCGTGTCCGAGCTGCGCCCCGGCGCCGCCAACGATTGACCCCCGATCCGACAGAAGACGCCCGGCACATGGCCCATGCCCTGCGCCTGGCGCGGCGCGGTCTGGGCAATGTCTGGCCGAACCCCGCGGTGGGCTGCGTGCTGCTGCGCGACGGGCGTGTGGTCGGGCGCGGCTGGACCCAGCCCGGTGGCAGGCCGCATGCCGAACGCATGGCGCTGGACCAGGCGGGACCGCTGGCGGCGGGGGCGACGGCCTATGTCACGCTGGAGCCCTGCGCCCATCACGGCCGCACACCGCCTTGCGCGGCGGGGCTGGTCGGCGCGGGTGTTGCGCGGGTGGTAACGGCGCTGACCGACCCGGACCCGCGCGTGGCCGGGCGGGGTCACCAGATGCTGCGCGATGCCGGCATTCCGCTGACCGAAGGCGTGCTGGCGGACCAGGCCGCGGACCTGCAGGCGGGGTTCCTGCTGCGCATCACCGCCGGCCGCCCCTTCATGACGCTGAAGCTGGCCAGCAGCCTGGACGGGCGCATCGCCATGGCCAGCGGGGAAAGCCGATGGATCACCGGGCCCGCCGCCCGTGCACATGTCCATGCCCTGCGGGCGCAACATGATGCGATCATGGTCGGCGGAGCGACGGCACGCACCGACCTGCCGCATCTGAACGTGCGCGGCATCCGCACGCCGCAGCAGCCTGTCCGCATCGTCGTGTCTGCACAGGCCTTGCCGCCATTGCCGCCGCAGGACGCCGATCACGGGCCGCTGTGGAGGGTCGACGGGCCACCGGCACAGATCCTGGCCGATCTGGGGGCGCGCGGCATCACGCGGGTCTTTTGCGAGGGGGGCGGGCGGCTGGCTGCCAGCCTGCTGGCCGCGGGGCTGGTCGATCAGCTGGTCGGCTATACCGCCGGCCTGGCGCTTGGGGCCGAGGCGCGGCCGTTCTTGGGTCCGACCGGCTGGACGCATCTGGCCCAGGCACCGCGGTTCCACCTGGCCGAGACGCGCGCCATTGGCGGCGATCTGTTCCATCGCTGGACCCGTGCCTGACTAGCGGCGCCAGATCCAGGCATGTCCGGCCAGCGCGCCCTGCGCCTTGGCCAGCAGCCGCAGGGCCGGTGGCGGATGCGCCTGTCCCGCCGCAAGCCTTTCCAGTGCCAGTTCGACCGGGCAGGGCAAGCCCGTCACCGGATCGCGATAGCGGGGATAGGCGATCAGGCAGGCATGGACCAGCGCCGCCAGATCGGGGCGCGCCTGACGCCGGGCGGGCAGGGGGCCCAGATCGCGCGTCAGCCCCCAGCCCGCATAGAAGGGCGCGCCCAGCACCGTCACGGGCTTGCCGCGAAGCAGCGCCTCGAACCCCAGGGTCGAGGTGATGGTCCAAACCTCGTCCACGGCCTCGATCAGCGCGACGGGGTCGGCATCGGTGGCGACATGATCGGCCAAGGCCGCCAGCGATGCGGCATCGATCGCGCCGGGGCGTAACCCTGCCTCGACATCGGGATGCGGCTTGTAGATCAGGCAGGCATCCGGATTGTCCGCCCGCACCCGCACCAGCAGCGTCAGGTTGGTCCGTTCGGCGCCCGCGCCCTTCAGGATCGAGGCGTCATCCTCGACCTGTCCCGGCACCAGGATGCGGCGGCGCCTGTCGCGCGGGGGCAGGTCAATAGTCCCGCCCAGATTATACTTGGTCAGCCGCGCGGCGATCAGCGCGGCGATCAGCCGTTCCGCCCTGTCCCGTCCGCAGGGCGGCGGGCCGCGAGAGATCAGCGCCTCCAGCCGCGAGGGCGCGGTCGGGTCGAAATAGATCCCCAGATCGTCGGCCACCACCGACAGAGGCGGGGTCAGCGCGGCACCAAGGCCGTTCGATCGCAGAAAGCCGTCCTCGACCCGGATCGCCTGCGGCACCTGAGGCGCAGCCCCGACCCAAGCCAGGGTCACCTGCGGTCCGGGTTCAACAGCAAAACGCAGCGGGCGGGCATCGCCGAATTCACGGGCCAGGAAGCGGCGCTTCCACAGACGCATGCCATAGGCCGTGTGGCCGTGCCTGTCCTGGCGAAAGGCGCGGGTCTCGGCCTCGATCTGATCCACCGCGCCTTCGAAATCGGTCAGACGGTCGCGGCAGGGGTCGTACCATGTGGGCCCGGTCAGGTGACTGGCGGCGAACAATGCCTCGCGCGTGGCGCGGCCGCGCCGGGCGGGCGGGGTTTCGTCATCGCTGAGGCCCCAGCCTGCATAGAACGGCTGACCGAACAGGCGCGGTCGGTGCCCGGCCAGCAAGGCCTCGTATCCCAGTTGAGAGCTGACGGAATAGACCGCATCGGCCCCCTCGACCAGCCGCCACGGGGAGACCGGTCCGTCGCACAGCGTGTCGCCGGGACGCAGGTCCTCGGCTGTCAGATGGCCGGGTCGCAGCCCCGCCGCGGTTTCGGGATGAGTGCGGATCACGATGCGGCAGCCGGGATGTTCGTCACGCGCGGCCTGCAGCATCGTCAGAAACAAAGCGCGGTCCGCGCCCCGCAAGGATGCGTCGCCCCGTGTCTGATCGATGACCAAGACATAGCCGGGCGGCGGCAGCGGCGCGTCGGGATCATGAAGATTGTATTTCGAAAGATCCGCCGTGCGCAGCCGGGCCAGCAGGCGAACCGCGCGGTCGCGCGTGGTGGGTGCCAGCGGTTGTCCGATGAGGTGTTCCAGGCGGGAGGGCCGGTCAGGATCGAAATGCAGCCCCTGGGGGTCGATGATCAATCCGACCGGGCCGCGAGCCGCCAGTGTCCCCCGGGCCCTGCCGGGCAGGACCGATCGCAGGAATGCGTCCTCGACCGTGATCAGCGGGCAGCGGTGGCGTTGCGCAATGGCCCGACCGCGCCATGCCGTCGGGCTGTCGCCCCAGATGCCCACCGCATCGCCAAGCCGGGGCAGGGCCAGGACCGGACGGTGGCCAGCCAGCGTCAGGATGCGTGCGATCCGGGGGCGGGTCAGGAAACCAAGGTTGAAAACGCAAAGCCGCCGGGTTTCCCCGGCGGCTGAACGATCGTCTTGCGGCGTCGGCAGCAGATCAGTTGCCGATGCTGGACAGGCTGTCTGCGGTGGCGGCGCTGCCGGTGACGGCGGACAGGGTCTTCTGCCACTGGACGTAGGGCGCCTCGGTCACATAGACGGTGTCGCCGTCGCGGATGACGAAGTCGCGGGCCAGGAACAGGCCGTTGGGGCGCGTCAGGTCCAGGACATAGGCGAAGCGCTGCGTGCCGACGACCGGCTTGCCCAGGACGCGCGAGGCGACCGATTCCGGCTCGTCGCGCAGGACGAAGACGCCGGTGGGGTCGGCCAGGGCGCTGGTCAGACCGCCGACCATGGCGATGGCCTCGGCCGCGTTGATCACCTCGTTGCCCAGGGGCACGCGGGTCTGGCCGCCCAGGGCGCCGAGGGCGGTGAAGGTCCGCTGGTCTTCCTCGACCACGATGAGGTCACCCGGACGCAGGGCGATGTCGTTGGTGGGGCTGCTGTAGAGGTCCGTCAGCCAGACGCGGCCGCTGTCGTTGCCGCGCTTGACGGTCACGACGGCGACCTCGGGCTCGATGGCGACGCCGCCCGCACGGGCCAGCATGGCCGACAGCGACCGGGTCGGGCGCTCGATCGGATAGACGCCCTGAGCGCCGACGCGGCCCACCACGGACACGGTCGCACCGTTGCCGGCGACGCGCTGGACGGTCACCTGCGGGTCGGGGGTCTGCGCGCTGAGCGCGTCGGTGATGACCTGGCGCAGCTGGTCGGGCGTATTGCCCGCGGCGCGGACCCGGCCGGCATAGGGCACGAAGATGAAGCCGTCGCTGTCCACCTGGATTTCCGTCAGGGTGGTCGAGCTGGCGCCGAGCGAGGTCAGCAGACCGTCATCAACGTTCTCCCAGATCGACAGGCCAAGCGTGTCGCCGGCCCGGATCTCGTCCGCGCCGACCTGTCCGGCATTGCGGAAGCTGTTCGAGAACCCGTAGGCGGGTGCGAAGGCGGAGGCACGGGTGACGTGGTCGTTGACGTAGATCACCTGCGTGTTGCCGCCGCGTTCGACCGCGCCGTTGAAGATCTCGTTCTTGTTGGGGCCGGAACGGGGCAGCGCGCAAGCGGCCAAAAGGCTCATTGACGCGATCATCAGCATCCGCAGGGTGGTCGACGACCGGGATAAAACTGTCACCTCTGATACTCCATGTTGTCTGGTTCCGGCCTTGTATGCCGGTTTGCATCCACTGTAACCCTGTCCGCAAAGACAGGCTATATCATCTTGAGCAATGTCGGCGGGGCGTTGCCTTTCAGCCATGGCGGTCCGCCAGTTGCTGCCGCGGCAGGATTCGGCCGGTCGCCAGTGCCTGGTACGGGTCGTCCGGCGACAGCAGCATGTCGGCCACCAGGCGCAGCGCATGGGCGCGCGACCGACCGGCATAGAAGCCGCCGGGGATCTGGCTGGTCTGCAGCAGATAGTCGCGAAAGACGCGGTAGGCCTGCGGATCCGGGGCGTCAGGATCGGCCAGGAACTCCTCCAGCGTCTGCTCGGACACCAGCCCCGGCTTGTCATAGACGGCGCGGCCCAGGGTCTTGACCGGAATCCCGCGCCACAGGGCCTGCTGGCCGGCGGTGGAATTGACGGTGACCACGGCGCGGGCATGGGACAGGATCTCGGCCAGCTTGCCGCCGCGGACGTAATGCACGCGGTCCGACACCCCATGTTCGGCAGCCGCCGCGTGGATGGCGGCGCGGTTCCCCGCGCGACCGTCCTCCAGCGGGTGGGCCTTGAAGATCAGGTGGTGGTGTCGGGGGGCTGCGCGGGCGAACCCCTCGATCACGGTGCGGACGAACTGGGCGTTGCGGGTGAAGGGCGAATGTCCCAAGAAGTTGGAATCGTGTTCCAGCTGCATCAGGACCAGGTTGTAGGGCCAGCCCGACAGGCGCAGGCGCCGCCATTGCAGCGCGCGGCCCAGGTTGTAGGCCGGGGCCAGCACCAGCCGCCGCAGGTTGAGGCGAAATTCCTGCACGACGCCGATCGCACGGTGCCCCGAATAGGCGCGGTACCGGCCATTCGCGACCAGGATCAGGAAATGATAGAAGGCGCCGTAGAACTTGTGATGGCGCATATCGCCCCAATGGGCGGGCGGGCGGCGCACCTCGTTGATCTGCTCGCGCAGGGCGGCACGCATCTGGGCCAGCGGAATGCGCATCAGAACCGAGTTGCCGTTCGATCCCTGACGTTCATAGCTGACCCAGTAGGGACGCAGATAGCCTTCCTCGAACACGTGGACGCGCAGGCCGCGGGCTGCGGCCAGGCGGCGGGCGGTGGCGTGGATCGGGCGGACATCGCCGTAGAGGACGATGTCAGTCACGCCCTTGTCGTCCAGGATCGCCGCCAGATGGTCGGGCCAGTCGTCGACGCTGCCCTGATGGCGGATGAAGCTTTTCGGGTCGGACCAGAAGAACTCGTCCCCCGCGTTGAAGCCGCAGCGCCAGACCACCGCCCCCGCCGCGCGCAGCAGCCGTCCAAGGCGGTCGAAGAACGGGCCGTGGGGCCCCTGCAGCATCAGGAAGACCGGATCACCCTGCGCGGACACGCGGCCCGTCGGCGCGTGCGAGGTCTGGGGCAGGGGGGTGACGCCGGTCTGAATCATGGTCGACTTGAAAAGGAGGGGCGGCCGCAATGCCTGGGGCCATGCGTCAGACATGCCATGTCATGCCCCACCGATCCATCATTTTGTGCATCAAGCTTTAGCGGCCCGGGGCGGGGGCGGGGGCTTGGTGCTTGAACGGGCAGGGCCGATGGCCTAGTTCCAACCTGGATCATCAGGGAAGGGCTGCGATGTTCACGGGGATCATCACGGATATCGGCATCGTCCGCGCGGTCGAGATGCGCGGCGACATGCGCGCGCGCATCGGCTGTGCCTATGACATGGCGGGCGTGGATCTGGGCGCCTCGATCGCCTGCGACGGCGTCTGCCTGACGGTCGTGGCCAAGGGCCCGGACTGGTTCGACGTCGACATCTCGGCCGAGACGCTGTCCAAGACCAGCATCGGCGCCGAGGGTTGGTCCGTGGGCCAGCGCCTGAACCTGGAACGCGCGCTGCGCGTCGGCGACGAGCTGGGCGGCCATATCGTCAGCGGCCATGTCGACGGCGTGGCCCAGATCACCGCCGCCGCGAAGGACGGCGACAGCCTGCGCCTGACCTTCGAGGCGCCCGCGGACCTGGCACGCTTCATCGCGCAGAAGGGGTCGGTCACGCTGAACGGCACCTCGCTGACCGTGAACGAGGTCATTGGCAACAGCTTCGGCATCAACCTGATCCCGCATACCCAGCAGGTGACCACCTGGGGCGATGCGGCGGTGGGCGATGTCGTGAACCTGGAAATCGACACGCTGGCCCGCTATGTCGCGCGGCTGGCCGAAGCCGGACAACCGATCGGCGCGTGACGCCTGCGTGAAGGACGAACAGATGCAATTCGAAGAACCCGGCCCCGTCGAACGCGACCTGTCGGCCTCCATCTCTCCGATCGAGGACATCATCAACGAGGCCCGCAACGGCCGGATGTTCATTCTGGTCGACCACGAGGACCGCGAGAACGAGGGCGATCTGTGCATTCCCGCCCAGATGGCCACACCGGATGCCATCAACTTCATGGCGACGCATGGGCGCGGGCTGATCTGCCTGACGCTGACCGCCGACCGGATCGAGACCCTGGGCCTGACGCTGATGAGCCCCAAGAACTCCAGCCGGCACGAGACCGCCTTCACCATGTCCATCGAGGCGCGCGAAGGCGTCACCACCGGCATCAGCGCCGCCGACCGCGCGCGCACGATCAGCGTGGCGATCGACCCGACCAAGGGCGCGCCCGATATCGCAACGCCGGGCCACATCTTTCCGCTGCGCGCCCGCGACGGGGGCGTGCTGGTCCGCGCGGGCCACACCGAGGCTGCGGTCGACATCTCCCGCCTGGCCGGGCTGAACGCGTCGGGCGTGATCTGCGAGATCATGAACGACGATGGCAGCATGGCACGCCTGCCAGACCTGGTCGATTTCGCGCAGCGCCACGGGCTGAAGATCGGCACGATCAGCGACCTGATCCGCTATCGCCGCCGCCACGACAACCTGATCGCCGAGCGGTCGCAGAAGGCGGTTCATTCCGCCCATGGCGGCGACTGGATGATGCGGGTCTTTGCGGACGAGACGCAGGGCAGCGAGCATATCGTCCTGACCAAGGGGGATCTGACGACCCCCGAGCCGGTGCTGGTGCGGATGCACGCGCTGGACCCGCTGCACGACGTGCTGGGCGTCGGGCGCGAAAGCGCGGGCAGCCTGCCCGCGGCGATGCAGGCCATCGCCGACGAGGGGCGGGGCGTCGTCGTGCTGATCCGCGACCTGTCCCATGCGATCGCCGATCCGGGCGATGTCGGGCCGCATACCTTGCGTCAATACGGCCTGGGCGCGCAGATCCTGTCGGCCCTTGGCCTGTCGGACCTGATCCTGCTGACCAATTCGGCGCCGGTGAAGGTGGTTGGGCTTGACGCCTACGGCCTTTCCATCCATTCCACCCGGCCTATCCCCAAGGACTAGGTACATGGCCTCGAACACGCAACATCACGAACTGGCGCTGCCGCGTCTGGATGCTCCGGTGCGCCTGCTGGCGGTCGTGGCACCCTATTACAAGGACATCACCGACGGCCTGCTGTCGGGGGTCCGCGCCACGGCGGATGCCGCGGGCGCCAGCCTTGACGTGATCGAGGTGCCCGGCGCGCTGGAGATCCCCACCGCCGTGGGCCTTGCCGCCCGCAGCGGTCAGTATGACGGCTTCGTGGCCCTGGGCTGCGTCATCCGCGGAGAGACCACGCATTACGACACCGTTTGCAACGACAGTTCCCGCGCGCTGACGCTGCTGGGGCTGCAGGGCGTCTGCCTTGGCAACGGCATCCTGACGGTCGAGACGATGGCCCAAGCCCAGGTCCGCGCGGACCCGGCAGGTCAGAACAAGGGCGGGGGCGCCGCGGCGGCCGCGCTGCATCTGGTGGCACTTGCGCGCCGTTGGGCGGCGACACCGCAAAAGGCTGCGGCCCATGACGTGATCCGCTTGGCGGGCGAACTTGAAGGGCAGGGCAAGGCATGACCGACCACGACCAGGACAAGCGGCCCGACCGGCGCGCCCTCAGCAGCGCGGCGCGGATGTATGCCGTGCAGGCGCTGTTCCAGATGGAGGCCGCGGGTCAGTCCGCCGACCGTGTCACGCGCGAATTCCAGAACTTCCGCATCGATTTCGACGACCGCGACGGCCCGACCGATCAGGCCGACGAGGCGCTGTTCACCCGCATCGTCGACGATGTCGTCATGTGGCAGTCCAAGATCGACCAGGCCACCGACCGCGGGTTGGTGGCGAAATGGCCCATCGACCGGATCGATCCGGTGTTGCGCGCCGTGTTCCGCGCCGCTGGCGCCGAACTGGTGGCCGAACGTGCACCCGCCAAGGTGGTCATCACCGAATACGTCCGGCTGACGCAGGCCTTCTTTCCGGACGGCCGCGAGGCGCGCTTCGTGAATGCCGTGCTGGACCACATGGCGCGTGACTTCAAACCTGATTCCCTTGGCTGACGGACAGTCCCGTCATGACGATGCGGCCCGGATCCCTGATCCGGGCCGTTTTCATTGGACGGACGGGTTCATTCGCTTGACAGACGCCTTGCACGTCGTGTCATTCTGACAGCGGGATCGTGGCATCTGTGCAACATTCATGATGCCTGAACGCTGTCAATATCTTGCCCAATATTAAGGCACTCACGCTGATGTTTCAGTCTGTTGTTTTCGCGGCCTTGAGTGATGGAACGAAGCGAAACCCATAAAAACGTCGTGTTCCAAGTACGTTCGTCAAGTCGCGAAAAAGTTGCATCACCAAACATTACACGTCATTTTCGGCAAGGTTTCGCCGTTTTCTGTCAAGACCCAAGCATGCTCACGATTGCGCGACTTGCAGAAGAAATGTGGTGGGCTTTGAACCGAAAGGGGGGGGCGCTAATTGATGTCCCAGCAGAGATGCTCTGGTGCCCGGAACGGGGCCGGGACAATCCTACTCAGCTCGTGAGGACGACGAAAATGAAAAAAGTTACGCTGCTGACCAGCACCGCCGCAATCCTGGCCGCCCTGTCGGTTCCGGCATTCGCGCAATCCGAGATCTCGACCGGCGCCGACG
>NZ_WEKR01000065.1:55000-110946 GCF_024105395.1 Paracoccus sp. 08
TCAAGAGGTCTTGCGGCGAAGATGTAACGGGGCTCAAGCCACGAGCCGAAGCTTTGGATGCACTTTAGAGTGCGTGGTAGCGGAGCGTTCTGTGATATAGAACGCTGCCTCTTTAGCCCAGCAATGGTCTACGGAGGCAATGTTCTGACTGTGAAGCCGGGCCGTGAGGCAACCGGTGGAGTGATCAGAAGTGAGAATGTTGACATGAGTAGCGACAAACAGGGTGAGAGACCCTGTCGCCGAAAGTCCAAGGGTTCCTGCTTAAAGCTAATCTGAGCAGGGTAAGCCGGCCCCTAAGGCGAGGCCGAAAGGCGTAGTCGATGGGAACCAGGTTAATATTCCTGGGCCAGGAGATGGTGACGGATCCCGAGGGTAGTTCGATCTTAACGGATTGATCGGGCTGCTTAGGGGTCCCTGGAAATAGCCCTCCACAAGACCGTACCCTAAACCGACACAGGTGGACTGGTAGAGAATACCAAGGCGCTTGAGAGAACCACATTTAAGGAACTCGGCAAAATACCTCCGTAAGTTCGCGAGAAGGAGGCCCGGTTTTTGCGCAAGCAGAGGCCGGGGGCACAAACCAGGGGGTGGCGACTGTTTACTAAAAACACAGGGCTCTGCGAAGTCGTAAGACGACGTATAGGGTCTGACGCCTGCCCGGTGCCGGAAGGTTAAAAGGAGAGGTGCAAGCCTTGAATTGAAGCCCCGGTAAACGGCGGCCGTAACTATAACGGTCCTAAGGTAGCGAAATTCCTTGTCGGGTAAGTTCCGACCTGCACGAATGGCGTAACGACTTCCCCGCTGTCTCAAATGTGGACTCAGCGAAATTGAATTGTCTGTGAAGATGCAGACTTCCCGCGGTTAGACGGAAAGACCCCATGCACCTTTACTACAACTTCGCACTGGCATCAGGATTGCGATGTGCAGGATAGGCGGTAGGCTTTGAAGCGGGGACGCTAGTCCTCGTGGAGCCATCCTTGAGATACCGCCCTTCGCACTCTTGATGTCTAACCGCGGCCCGTTATCCGGGTCCGGGACCCTGCGTGGTGGGTAGTTTGACTGGGGCGGTCGCCTCCCAAACAGTAACGGAGGCGCGCGAAGGTTGGCTCAGACCGGTCGGAAATCGGTCGTTGAGTGCAATGGCAGAAGCCAGCCTGACTGCAAGACTGACAAGTCGAGCAGAGACGAAAGTCGGCCATAGTGATCCGGTGGTCCCGAGTGGAAGGGCCATCGCTCAACGGATAAAAGGTACGCTGGGGATAACAGGCTGATGATGCCCAAGAGTCCATATCGACGGCATCGTTTGGCACCTCGATGTCGGCTCATCTCATCCTGGGGCTGGAGCAGGTCCCAAGGGTACGGCTGTTCGCCGTTTAAAGAGGTACGTGAGCTGGGTTTAGAACGTCGTGAGACAGTTCGGTCCCTATCTGCCGTGGGTGTTGGAGACTTGAGAGGAGCTGCCCCTAGTACGAGAGGACCGGGGTGGACGTTCCACTGGTGGACCAGTTGTCGTGCCAACGGCAGTGCTGGGTAGCTATGAACGGACAGGATAAACGCTGAAGGCATCTAAGCGTGAAGCCCCCCTCAAAACAAGGTCTCCCTTGAGAGCCGTGGAAGACCACCACGTCGATAGGCCGGAGATGTAAGTGCAGCAATGCATTCAGTTGACCGGTACTAATGGCTCGATAGGCTTGATTTGATCCGGAAGAAGCAGGATTACCCTCCTTCCTCCAAAGCATCCTTGGACAATATCAGACCCCTCGAAAGGGTCCGACGCTGAGCGTTTCTTTCCTGGTCTGGTGGCCCTAGCGCGAGCAAAACACCCGATCCCATCCCGAACTCGGCCGTTAAGTGCCGCTGCGCCGATGGTACTGCGTCTTAAGACGTGGGAGAGTAGGTCACCGCCAGACCTGGTAAGAAACGCAATATCTCTCTGATACGATGAAACAAACCCGATCAGGACAACCTTGGCGCGGGGTAGAGCAGCCCGGTAGCTCGTCAGGCTCATAACCTGAAGGTCACAGGTTCAAATCCTGTCCCCGCAACCAAAATAGATCGCTAGATCAAAGACATGCGCCCCGCCTCACCGCGGGGGCTTTCGCATGTCCGCAAAGCAACTCAACGCCACATCAACGTTGAACAAGGCCGCCGCGAAACGCGGGGGCTGCTCTGCCCCTCAGAACTTGACCTGACCTGCCCCCCGGAACGTCCCTCGGTTTAATGTAGAGTTTGCTTCATCACGAAGGAGCAGACGACATGAGAAAAAGCCGCTTCACYGAGGCGCAGATCATTGGGATGATCAAGGAGCAGGGTCGACGTACTGCGTCGACGGAATGGCGACGGCGGATGTCTGTCGTCGGCATGGTCTCAGCCNGGCGACGTTCTACAAGCTCAAGGCCAAGTATGGCGGCATGGACGTGTCCGATGCCCAAAGGCTGAAGGCGCTCGAGGACGAGAACGGCAAGCTGAAGCGTCTGCTGGCAGATGCCATGCTCGACAACATCGTGCTGAAGGATCTTCTGGGATCGAAGCCATGGGACGCCACTGGTCCAAGGRCCATGGCTGAGGCCTGACGACACCGAAAGCGCGGCGGGACGCRGTGCTCAARGCGATGCGGGATCACGTCATCTCGCAACGCCGGGCTTGCGTCCTGGTCGGTGTCGATCCGAAGACGGTGCGTCGCGAGCGGCCGCCCGACAATCCGGAGATCCGCAAAGGCCCCGTTACGGCATCTCGTTCTTGATCACATCCAGAACAGGACGGTTGCGGCCAACGCGATTGCGGAGAGGTAGGTCTCCGGGCACCTGTCGTAACGTGTGGCGACACGTCTCTAGTCGTTCAGACGACCGAACATGATCTTGATGTGATTGCGCCTTTTGTAGCGGCGTTTATCGTATTTCGCAGTCTTCTTGCGCGACATCCTGCCGGGGATGCAGGCTTTTATTCCTCTGTCCTGCAATGCTTGCCGAAGCCAGTCAGCGTCGTAGCCTCGGTCTGCCAGAAACCAGTCGGCCTGTGTCAGGCTGTCCAGAAGCGCCGCCGCGCCGGTGTAATCGCTGACCTGCCCTTCCGACATAAACAACCGGATCGGTCGGCCTTTCGCATCGGCGACGGCGTGCAGCTTTGTGTTCATGCCGCCTTTCTTTCGACCAATCTGGCGACTGCGCCTCCCTTTTTGGCGCGCAGGCTGCAAGCCGTACGATGCGCCTTCAGATAAGTCGCGTCGATCATGATCGTCTTCGGATCGATGCTTTCGGTAGCCAGGCCGACCATGATCCGTGCGAAGACGCCGTTATCGCTCCAACGCTTCCAGCGACTGTAGAGGGTCTTGGCCGGTCCATATTCTCTCGGAGCATCGCACCATCGCAAGCCATTGCGATTGATAAAGATAATGCCGCTCAGAACCCGCAGATCATCCACACGCGGGCGACCATGGCTCTTGGGAAAGAACGGGAGAAGACGCACCATCTGCGCCTCCGTCAGCCAGAACAGGTTGCTCATTGATCAGGTCTCCTTGCGGCGGCCTGAATCACGCAAAAGGCGTAAAATCAATGGGTCTGGAGCCTAAGAAAGCGGTCCAGGCTTTCGACGCGCCGGTCTGGCTGATTGCCCGCGATGACCGCCGCGACGATCGCCCCGATCGAGGCGCCCGAGATGCGTGTGACGTTCAGCGCTGCGTCCTGAATCGCCTTCCATGCGCCGGCATGAAAGGCCCCCAATGCGTTTCCGCCGGACAGGCACAACCAGGTCTGCATTCCGTCATTCCCCATTTACTGTCCGTTCAAAGGCGTGCCGATGGTTGGCGTGGCGCCCATAGGCACGCTCCAAAGCGGCTGTTCGGTGATGTCGCGGGCATGGGCTGTACGCACGATCAGGGGCGGCTCATGGTCGGAGATCTGGCTGGCCGGTAAGGTGAGATCGAACGTTGGTCTTGCCTGCCTGGCGCGCAGGGGTTTGGCGGTGGCGGCATGGTTGGCGATATCATCAACGCTTGGCACTCTGTCAGCAGTCACGGCGGCAGTCTGATGCTGGCAGAGGTGCCGGCTGACGCAGCTGCTTGCCGTGCCGGCTGTCATACGCCTGTTTGCGATATGAACGTTCCACCCGAAAAGGTCGCTTGCCGGCAGGATCGTCGGCGTGGCGTCAATGACAGGTGGAGCGAGCCTGAGCCTCGACTGGGTCAGGACGGCGTGGGAAGATATGACTGCAAAGACGCGTGGGTGGTTCATCGGATCCTCCTTTTCGGTGGAGGTCCGGCAACCGGCAGCCGCAGCAAATGTTCCTGGCCATGACGTCGTCATCGTTTCGGGCAAAGCACTGGTTCGAAGGCGTCGTGCCACCAGCGACGGCCAATCCATTCCCGACCGTATTTGGAAACTCGGACGCAGTACGTTGCTTTCTAGTGTACCTGTAACCCCGGAAGCGGCGCTTGGCCTATTGGTGGGGAGACCTCACAGGACGTGCAAGCTTGGGAACCGCATGACGCGCTGACATGTTCGATGAAACGACACAGGAGAGCGGAACATGACCGGTTCGACCCCACCAATTGACCTTCCCGACGACCTTCGCCGTGGCTTGGAGACTGCGGCAGCCGAAGCGGGGGATTCGCCCACGGACATCATCGTCAAAGCATTGGAAGCTTTTGGCATCGAACGCCTGACTGATGATCAGCAGCTGAAACGCATGACCGGATCGCAATAAACGTAGTCCACAAGGTGTCAGAGGCTGCGTTTCCAGTCAGGCTCCTATCTGCAAACAGATGCGTGAAATATCGGTTCTACCGGTAAACCTTGCCGAACCAATTCAGACTGGTTGATAGGTCAGCGCCACTTCTAGCGATGATTCACCTGGGACACCAAGCAAACACATTTTGCTGAAACTGGATAACCAGCGCTGCTGCGGGTTTGTGCCTATATTCCTCGACATTACCATTGTGACACTCCTTGCAACATGCGTGCCAATGGAGCGTACACGTCGCGTGCGCCGCTGCTGGGGTCTGCGCCCAGCAGGCCGTTCGGACACATGCGGTCGTCGTCCCATCCGGGGTGGTCGGCAACGGGGTAGAGGCATACCCCCTCGACCCGGACGCCGCGACGGCGGGCGTCATGGGTCTGGGTCATGACATGATCGAACCACGCGGCGCGGCGCGCGCCTTCGGTCCCGGTCTCGGCCAGCATCATGGGGCGGTCATAGCGCGCCGCGATCTCGACAAGCAGATCTGACAGGGGGCGGTGCAGCGCATGATCGACGTCGATGGGGGGGCCGCCATGGATCCATTGGTTGTTCCAGTAATAGTTGACGCCGACCACGTCCAGCGCGGCCTCGGATCCCCCGATCTGCGGCCAGATGCGGCCCGCGATCAGATCGAAGGCCTGGAACTGGGCGTCGTGCCAGCCATGCGCCTCGAACAGCGGGCGACCGGTCCAATCGGCATGCTGGACCGCGATCAGCGGCTCGGCGGTGACGAAGCGCGCCCGCGGGTCGATGGCCACCAGCTCCGCGCGGGCGGCCAGATAGCAGCGGGCCAACTGGACCTTCAGCTCGAACCCGCGGCCCCCGGCGAACGGATTCAGATAGCCCGCATCCCCGCCGGCCCAGGACAGGAAGCTGATCTCGTTCACCGGGCACCAGAAGGGGACGGCATCCGTCACCTGGCGATGGTGCCGACCGGCGGCGCGGGCCAACCGGGCAAAGCGGTCGACGAAGGCCGGGGACCAGACGTCCAGATCGTCCGGCCAGCCGTAATGCATCATGTCCCAGATCACCTGCGTGCCGGTGTCGCGCGCCGCCTGAAGCATCGGGGTCCAGGATCCCAGGTCCAGCGCGCCGCCCGCGTCGATCGACGGCCAGCGCAGGGCGTCGCGGCAGGTGCGGATGCCCAGGCCCTGCAGCTGCAGGTAATCCTGGGCGGCATGGGTGTCGTGACCGATGGCCGCGATGACATCCAGCCGCCGCCCGTCGCGCCGCCGATGGGTCGAGGATTCCCATCCCCCCTGGATCACGCTGGTGAACAGCGTAGGCACCGGCGCCGGGGCCTGTTCGGCCAGAACGGTGTCGATCAGCGCCTGCCATTGCGGCACCACGACCGTGGCGGAATAGGTTGCGCGCACATGGGCCTGCAGCGCCGACCCCAGGCCGTGCCGCAGGGCCGGATCGTCGATCAGCCGACGCATGGCGGCGGCAACCGCCCCGGGATCCTCGTGCGGCACGAACAGGCCGCTGACGCCGTCGCGGATCTGCTGCAGGGCGCCGTTGTCGGGGGTGGCGATGACGGGCAGGCCCGCGGCCCCGGCCTCGGCGATGACATGGGGCATGCCCTCGCCCCGGCTGAGCCAGCAGAAGACATCCATCGCCGCCAGCAGGTCGGGCACGTCCGCCCGGTCGCCGGTAAAGATCACGCGGTCGCCAAGGGGTGCCGCCAGCGCCTGCAGCTGCAGCGCGTATTCCGGCATGAAGGCGTCCGGCCCGCCGATGACGACGAACCGCGCCTGCGGATGGCTGGCGGCGACGCGCATCGCGGCGGCCAGGAAATCCTCGACCCGTTTCTTGCGGTCCAAGCGGCCGACCCATCCGATCAGCACCTGGTCGTCGGCGATGCCAAGCGCCGCGCGGATGGGCGCCCGGCGTGCCGGATCGAACTCGGTCAGATCGACCATCGACGGGATCTCGACCGCATGGTCGGGCCGGTCGGGCATGCGTCCCGCCGCCGCCGCGCGGATGCTGTCGCAGACGCCCACATAGCGCGCGGTCAGGTGCTTGGGCCCGGCCAGCGCCTCGCTGACCAGCCCGCCATGTTCGATTAGGGGCGGGCGCAGGGCCAGACGCTCCATCGCGGGATAGATGTCGGCAACGTTCTGACAGCTGACCACCACGTCGGCCCCGCAGATCTTGCGGCGCAGATAGTCGATGGTGTCGTCGAACCCAAGCGCATAGGGCGTCGTGTCGACATGGATGCCAAGCGCGCGCAGCTGGTCGGTTGTCTGGTCGGGCATCCCCTCCTTGCGAAAGCAGGGGATGACGTCGATCCAGTACCGGTCGCGGGGCAGGGTGCGGGCCAGCAGGCGCAGTTCCGTCTCCTCTCCGCCGACGACCAGCCAGGCCAGGACGAACAGGATGCGAATCTTGCCGGCGTCAGGATGCGGGACGGGCAGGTCCTGGGGCGGCTGAACGCCCCAGGGCTGGTTCAGATCGTCGTTCATCGGATCGCTCCTTGGCGGGATCAGGTCGCGAAGACGACCTGGAGGAAATCGAACCGCTCGGCCACCAGGCGTTCCAGGAACCGCGGCGCCTCGTCGAAGGGCACGACATGGGTGATCAGATGCTGACTGATGGCGGGGCCCATGCGCTCCAGCAGGCGGACGGTTTCCGCGGCCAGCCGCCGCTGGCTCCAGTTTGCGGCCAGACGGCGCGGCATGCGGTTGATCTGGGCGCAGATCAGGCGCAGGCCGTTGTGGTGGAATTCCTCACCCAGGCGCAGGTCCGGCAGGCCACCCTGATAGAAGGCCAGGTCGATCACCGTGCCCTGCGGGCGCAGGGCGGCCAGCGCGCGGTGCAGGCTGTCGGAATGGGCCCGGGTCTGGAACACCACCTCGGCGCCGCGGCCGCCGTGACGGTCGTGCCACGCGGACTTGGCATGGGCCACGGCCGCGTCCTCGTCCATCGGGATCATACCCAGCTTGCGGATGATGTCCTGGCGGAAGGGCGACGGATCGACGACCACCACCTCGGATGCGCCAGCGGCTTGCGCGAACAGCGCGCAGAACAGGCCCACCGTGCCGCCACCCCAGATCAGCGCGGGACGCCCGTCCAGGCTGGCGCCCAGATGCGGGACGGCGGCGCCGAAGGCCTCGGCATCGGCATGCAGGATGCCGTTTGCGGCGATCGATCCCATCTGGCCCACGAAGATGCCCAGCATCGGGTCCATCCCGTCGGGCAGCGCCGTCAGCAGGTCGTGGGACGGATCGGCGGTATGTCCGGTCTTGTGACCGAAGGCGGTGCCGACCACCTGACCGTTCCGCCAGCCCGGCGCGCGCGCGTCGATCACGCGGGCGCTTTCCATATAGCCCAGGAAGTTGACCGGAAACCGGGCCGACGGCTCGCCGGGCACGAAGCGGCCCGCGACATCGTCCCACCGGCTGTGCAGATAGGGGTTGGTGCCCTTCAGGAAGGTCAGCTCGGTCCCCGCCGACAGCCCGGTATAAAGCAGGTCCAGCCGAACCTGCCCGTCCCCCGCCGGCCCTTCGTCATAGCCGAAGAAGCCCGGACGGCCCTGGTCCAGGATGGCCAGCGACCGGATGTGGCGATGTTCATGCGGCATCGTCGGCGCCCGCCGCAGCGGCAGGACAAAAGGTGGGCTGCGGGTCGGCCCGCAGCCCCTCCATCCGCACAAGGGTTCCGGTTTCGGCCGACCGGCCCACGGCCAGCGCGACCTGATGGGTCAGCAGCGCCTCGGCATAGTCGCAGCGGATGCGGTTCTCGCGGCCCATGACGGCCTCGACGAAATCGCGGTCCTCGCGCCAGACCGGATCACCGCTGGCCTGCCGGACGGGTCGGCCCTGGCCCACGTCGACCATCAGGTCGTGATCGGTGATCTCGATCGCCATGGCGTCGCTGAAGACATGCAGGCCGACGCGGTGGTTCCACCGCATCAGGCAGGTCGACGACAGGTTGGCCACCGCCCCCGACGCAAAGCGCAGCGTGGCCGCGGTGGCGGTGGGCACGGTCAGGCCGGGAAAGTCGTCGCGGTCGCGCCGTGCGGACAGGCCGAACACCTCGGTCACGTCGCCGGCCAGGAACCGTGCAGCGTCGATGATGTGGGTCGCCTGTTCGACGACTTGGCCCCCCGATCCGTTGGCCCGCCACCACCATTCCGGCGGCGGCGTCTGGTCGATCCAGAATCCCTGCATCAGATGCGCGGGATTGGTCGCCAGATGGGCGCGCGCCTCGTCCATCGTGTCCAGATAGCGCCAGTGATAGCCGACGGCGGTGATCAGCCCGGCCTGCTCGACCTCTGCCGCGATCCGCTCGGCCAGATCGACGTCCAGGGTGATCGGCTTTTCGACGAAGAACGGCAGTCCCCGCGCGATGCAGGCCCGTTCGGGCGCCCCATGCGCAAAGGGCGGCACGCAGATGTAGACGGCGTCCAGATCATGCGCGGCCAGCATCGCGTCGTGATCGTGATGGGCCGTGGCCCCCATGCGGTCTGCGGCCTCCTGCGCGCGGGCGGGGTCGGTGTCGCAGATGGCCACGACCTGGACGTCGGGCATGGTCTGCAGCACGCCGAAATGGCGATGCGCGATGCCGCCCGCCCCGATGAAGCCCAGTCTGATACGGTCCATAGACGGTTTTTCCTTCCTTGCGCGGGCGGCGCGATAGGCGGCCAGGGTGTCGCCGGCCATGCGGGCGGCAGTGAAATGCGCGGTGAAACGGTCCTGCTGCGCCTGCGCCACGCGTGCGCGCGCCTGCGGATCGCGCAGCGCCGCGGCCAGGTGGTCGGCAAGGGCGCGGCTGTTGCCCGGCGAGTGCAGCCAGGGGTGGCCGGGGCCAAGCGCCTCGACGGTGCCGCCGATCCGGCTGGCCGCGACGGGCAGGCCGGCGGCCATCGCCTCCAGCGCGACCAGTGGCAGCCCCTCGAACCGCGAGGGCAGGGCCAGGATGCCGGCCTGCGCCATCAGCGCGGGCACGTCGTCGCGTCGCCCGGCCAAGGTCACATGGTCCTGCAGGCCCAACCGGCGGATCGCGCGGTCCAGCAGCAGCCGGCCCGGACCGTCGCCGACGATCACGACCCGTGCGTCGCCGCCGCCCCGCCGCAGCCGGGCCAGCGCCCCCAACAGGACGCGCTGCGCCTTTTGCGGGGTCAGGCGACCGACGCAGAGGATCATCCGGTCGTCGCGGTCCGCCTGTGGCGCGGGGCGGTGGCGGATGCCGTTGGGCACCGCGCGGACGGATGTTCCCGGGCCAAGCGCCCGGCGCCACCCGTCCGCGGCCTGGCGCGACACGGCGATCACGCCGTGCACCCCGGCCAGCGCGGTGCGGTATTCGGCGATCTGATCAGGGTCCGTCAGCAGCCAGGGCAGATGTTCGGTGCGCAGCACGGTCGCGCCGGCGGCATGGGCGGCGCGGGTCAGGGCGTGCCCCTCCCACCCGATGCCGGCGTGGACATGAACCGTTCCGCGGCCTTGCCCCGCCCAGTCCGCAACCGCCCGGGCCATCGCCCCGGTGTCCGTCACCGCGGCCATGCCGCCCGCCGCTGTGACCTGCGCAGCCAGGGCGCGGCCCGCCGGATGGTCGGGCCACAGCGTTTCCGGGCGCAGCCCCCGCTCCGCCAGCGCGGCGGCCAGGGCGACCATATGCGCGCCCACGCCCGACGGTTCGGCGCTGTCGGTGACCAGCAGCAACCGGTCAGGCATGCGCGGGGACCGCCATCATGCGCCGGTGCAGCGCCAGGGCCTGGGCCACCACCTGGTCCATGTTGTAATAGCGGTAGCTGCCAAGACGACCGGCAAAGATCACGTTCGGTTCCGCATCGGCCAGCGCCTGATAACGGCGGAACAGCGCCTGGTTCTCTGGGCAGGGGATGGGATAATAGGGATCGCCCCGGTCCGACGGATATTCGCGGGTGATCGCCGTCATCGGGTGGTCCTGCCCGGTCAGGTGCTTGTATTCGGTGATCCGCGTGAAGGGCACGTCCGGGTCGGGATAGTTCACGACACCCACCGGCTGGAACTGGCGCTGGGGCAGGGTCTCGTGCGCGAAGGTCAGGCTGCGATAGGGCAGCGCGCCGAAGCGGTGGCCGAAATAGGCGTCGATCGGCCCGGTATAGACGGTCAGCGCGCCGCGATCGGCCGGGTCGATGTCATGGAAATCGGTGCCCGTGCGCACGTCGATCCCCGGATGGTCCAGCATGCGCGCGAACATCGCGGTATAGCCATCGCGCGGCATCGCCTGGAACCGGTCGGTGAAATAGCGATCGTCGGTATCGGTGCGCGTTGGCACCCGCGCCGTGACCGAGGGGTCCAGCTGGGACGGATCCAGCCCCCATTGCTTGCGGGTGTAACCCTCGAAGAGCAGCCGGTACAGATCGTCCCCCACGGCCGAGACGACGACATCGCGCGCGGTGCGGATGGGGTCCACGGGCCGGGCGCGCGCCGCCAGGAAGGCGGCGGTGTCCGCGTCGCCGGTCAGCCCGGCATCATAGAGCATGTTCAGCGTCGTGCGGTTGATCGGCATCGGCACCCGGCGATCGCCAAGATCGGCCAACACGCGGTGCGCATAGGGCCGCCATTCGGTGAAGCGCGACAGGAAATCGACGACCTCGGTGGCGTTGGTGTGAAAGATGTGCGGGCCATAGCGGTGGATCAGCAGGCCGTCGGCATTCTGTTCGTCAAAGGCATTGCCGCCGATATGGTCGCGCCGGTCGACGACCAGCACCCGCTTGCCCGACTGTTCGGCCAGCTGGCGCGCCATGACCGCGCCGGCAAACCCCGCGCCGCAGATGGTTACGTCGGGACGGGGCTGCGCGCGGCAGGGGCGGGGGATGGCAGGCCGCCGGCGTCGGTCGACCGCCCGGTCCAGCAGCGCCGCCATGCGGGCCTGCGTCAGGTTCCAGCTTTGGCGGGCCAGCACCGCGTCGGCCTCGGTGCAGATGTCGGCCGGGGCATCCGCCAGCGCATCGGCGCAGGCCGCGACAAAGGCCGCCGGGCCGTCGGCGATGCGGACCGCGTGCAGATGGCCGTACTGGCGCACCACGTCGCGCACCGGGGTGGACACGACCGGGCATCCGGCGGCCAGATATTCCGGCGTCTTGGTCGGAGAGATGTAGCGCGTCGCCTCGTTCATCGCGAAGGGCATCAGCGCCACGTCCCACCCCGCCAGATAGGCGGGCAGCTGGTCATAGCTCTTCTGGCCCAGCCAATGCAGGTTGGGCGCGCGGGGAAGGCTGGCGGGGTCGATCTTGACCACCGGACCGATCATCACCACCGACCAGTCGGGCCGCGCCGCGGCCAATCCCGCGATCAGGTCCAGATCGACGCGTTCGTCGATCACTCCGTACCAGCCAAGCCGCGGGCCGGGTAGGCCGGCCTGATCGTCGGGTTCGGCAAGTCCCGTCCGTGCGGTCGCGAAATGCCCCGTCTCGACCGAGGAGGGAAAGGCGTGGATATTGGCGTGATCGTTGCGCCGCGCTTCCCACAGGGACCAGCCGCCGGTGGTCACCAGATCCGCCGATGCCATCAGCGCGGCCTCCAGCCCGGCCAGCGCGGGCGGCGCAAAGCGGAACGAGGCCAGCTCGTCCATGCAGTCATAGACCACGGCCGCGGCATCGACATGCTGCACGACGGGCCACATCATCGGCGTGTACAGCCACAGGACCGGGCGCACGATCCCGTTCAGGGCCAGCATCTGGTCGAACAGACCCACCAGGCCCGCGGCCTGATCCTGGGGCGACCAGCGGTCGGGAATGCGGGGGCGCACGGCCTGGACGGTCGTGCCGTGAAAGGCGTGGAACTCCAGATAAGGCAGGTGATGCGTGGTGGGGATCGCCTCCTCCCAGAATAGCACGCGGTAATCGCGGGCAAAGCGGTCCATCAGGTGCTGAGGCCGCTGGGTCACGAAATCCCATCGCAGATGCGACAGGCAGATCAGGGCGGGCTTGTCGGTCGTCGCGGGGTGCGACAGGTCGCGGGGCGTCATGACGGCTCCTTCCCGCGACCGCTGCGGATCGCGTCGATGTCTTGGCCAAGGCAGGCGATGCTGGCGCGCCAGCCCCATCGGGCGATCGCGTCGGGGCGGGGATCGGCGGGCGGCGATGCCAGCAGCCCGTCCAGCGCGGCGGCAAAGGGCGCGCCAGGGGATGCGATGGTTCCGGCCGATGCAGGCACATGGTCCAGCCCGCAGACCAGGTCCGCATTGGCCAGCACCGGCAGGCCGGCCAGCTGATATTCGGTCAGGATCGCGGGGGCGCCGTCATGCTGACCGCAGACCACGCCGATGCGGGCGCGGTTGATCAGCCGGTTGACGGCGTCATGATCCACACCCGGGGGCCCCACGATCTCGACGTCCAGGCCGCGGCGGTCGGCGTCGGCGCGCAGGTCGTCGTCGCCGTATCCGACCACAAGCAGGGCCGTGGTGCCGGGGCGGCGTTCCATCGCATCGAACAGGATGTCGTGGCGCTTGTAGGGCTGCGCGCAGGCGACATAGACCACGTCGCGATCCTTGGCCGCACCGGTCGGATGAAAGGTCACGTCGGACGCAAAGTTCGGGCCGATGGGCAGCACGCGCGTGCGGGCGCCGGGGATGCGCGCCGTTATTTCGGCCGATTGCCACGCGGCACCGGTCAGGAAAAGGTCGAACCGCGCCGCCAGGTCGTCAGGGATCCGCAGTGCCGGCGCGTCGATGGAATTGTAGATGGTGATCGCACCGCGTGCCGCATCCATGATGTCGTGCCCGACCCCCAGGCCCCAGACGCACAGGATGTCCGGCGCGCCGGTCTGCTGCAGATGGCGCACCGCCTCGGCCGATCCGTACGGGGCGTCATGCGCGTCGGCGCGAAAGACGCGCCGCGTCAGGCCGGGGCGGTCCGGATCGGCCCGGCCCGCGGCAAGGCCCTGGCTGGCATCGGATTCGCCGCAGCGCCCGGCAAAGCTCCAGATCTCGGCGGTATCGACGATGCCCGCCGCGATCGCTGCCAAGGGCAGGCGCTCCAGATAGCCACCGGTGACGGTGACCTGTCCCGTCGGGGGCGGCGGCAGGATGGTGTCGATCTGCGCCGGATGCGTCACCGGGACTGGCGGACCATCGCTGCAATGATCCGAGATGACGACAAGACGACGAGAATGCATGGGGCCGCCGCTGAAAGAGAACGCCGTAGGACATCGCGATGTTCACGACATGTTTCAGCTAAGATCAGGGTTAACGACCACGCAACTTGATTAATGTCAGCGTTGCTGGGGCAGGTTTTGCATTCTGTGCCATCCGCCGTTCGGACGAACCCGTTGCCTTTCATCGGCTTGCCGGGTTGCGGCGTTCGGTGCCGACCGCCCGGCCGGACAGGTGCTGATTAGCAAACGTTATAGGTCATCTGCTGGAACATCGGGCGCAGGCAGGAGCTTCATTACGTCTTCTGAGGAGGAGACGCTGCATCATGGGAGACGAGACATGAAGTATTCGATGACCTGGATGGCCGGCTGCGCGATCTGCGCATTTGCCGGCATGGCGCAGGCGGATTGCGCCGCCGATCTGGCACACTTTACCGATACCGCCGCGATGACCGGCGACAGCGCGGGTGCTGCGTCAGGCGGGACCGAGGGCATTGCCAAGGACGGATCGCTGGCGCCGCTGGAGCAACCGGCGGGCGATGACACCCAGGCGGATGCCCCCGATGCGTCGGCCGATGCGTCGTCCGGCATGCCTGCAGCCGATGGGGCCGACGGCGCCTCGGGCGAGGGCATCGCCAAGGACGGCTCGCTTGCGCCGCTGGAGGGAACAGAGGCAGAGCCTGGAACGGCCGTCGCCATGTCCGGCAGCGACGTGCAGGCGCAGCAGGAAGGCGAACCGACCGCCGCGGAAGAGGCCGAGGGAGACGAGGCCATGCCCGATCGCGACAGCCTGATCGCCGATGCGGAACGCGCTCTTGCCGAAGGGGACGAGGCTGCCTGTCAGGAAGCGGTCGACCAGCTGGAGGCGATGTGACGACACGCTGAGCCCGTCATCAGGGCGCAGCGGTGACTGCGGGACAGCGGCCGGTGGCGATGGGCGACGGCCGATTTTCAGATTGCGACCTGTAAGGTTCCACGAAATCGGGCCGACGTAGTCGATCTGTCATGGACCGACTGAAACGCGAAATTACCCTTGCCGGTAGAACCCAAGACCCAGTGACTGGAAGAATGGGCAAGCATCGTTAGGCCCATGCTTTCAGCAATCTCTGTCCGGCGGGCATGAGCCAAAGGCCATGCCCGCCGTTTCCGCGAACAGCGTTCAGCGATAGATATACATGATCTGACGATCCTGCGGGTTCACCAGCACCGTCTGGCCGTTGATCTGCGCATAGCGATAATCCGGCTGATCCGGGATCTCGTAGATCGTCACGTTTTCCGGAACGCCCGCGCCGATCACGACCTCGCCGTCCAGATAGACGGGATCCACCGTGTTCGACGTGACATAGGTGGTCACTTCGGTCGTGGGCTCCTCGGCTGCGGCAGCACCGGTCGCGCCGCCGATGGCAAGACCGGCCACCGCCCCGACCGGGCCGCCGATCAGCGCACCCATCGCCGCGCCGCCTAGACCGCCCACGGCGGCGTCCTGCCCGGTGGTCGGGTCCTCGACAGGGGCCTCGATGATGGTCACACCGACCGTCTCGCGGTTGGGATAAAGCGAAACGACCTCGTCGCCCGCCTTGACGTTCAGATAGTCGCCATAGGCCCAGCCCTCCAGACCGTCGCCGCTGACCTGGCACCAGTTCGCGCTGTCGATGCAGCCCAGGACCGACACCTCGTCCCCCGCGCCGATGGCGCCGATCACGCCGTGCTGGACGCCCGGGCCGGACCGGACGTTCAAATCCGTGGCAACGGTGGCCATCGTCTGCGCCGAGGCGGCCCCCGCAACCGTCAGGGCCGCAACCAAGGTCGGAACAAGATACGCTTTCATGGTAATCTCCTGTCTCTCGGGCATGCTGCCCCATGATGCGGTGCAAACTTGCCGCACCGATCGACGGTTCCGAACCGGACCGTTCACAAATGCATAAAATGCAATCTTCAGTTGAAAAGCGCGCGGGCCAGGTTGATCACGGCCAGAATCTGACGCGTCTCGGCATCGACCCGGTACAACTGATCGTCGCTGCGGTAATAGCGCCAACCCTCTCGGCGTTCGACATTGTAACGGTTCAGGTCGCGGACCAGGACATAGTCCTCGACGCGCAGCCTGTCGCCGACGCCGCGACCATAGCGGATGTCATCGCGCTTTGCCTGACCCGGCGGAACGCAGGACGGCGATTTCTTGGCAAGGCCCGGCGGGCACCCCTGATGGGCGTGGTTGCGGTCGTTGTCGTGATGGCGCCCACGGCCCGGATCGGCCGCGACGGGTGCGACCAAGGCAAGCGTCAGCGCGGTCGCCAAGGCAATCCCTGGAAAGGTTGGGGTCATCGTCATGCTCCTGATGCTGGCTCCGACAACGGAGCAAAGGACAACCCCCGACCGGCGCGTGGGTTGCCGCACCCTGCCGGTCATGTGAATGCCGGTGATCGCACGAAGGATCACCGCGATGCAGGGGTCATGGATCGAATGACCACGGCCGCGCGTTCATGGGCCAGAAGCCGATACGGCAGTCAGGAGTTCACATGTCCGACAGAACCATAGGCGATCTGGCAAAGGCGATGGGCAAGATCGACTTTGCCATGCTGACCACCCGGACCGAGGGTGGTCAGCTTGCAACCCGGCCCATGAGCAACAATTCCGATGTCGAATGGGACGGAGACAGCTATTACTTCACCTATGACGACACGCGCACCGTGTCCGACATCGAACGCGACCCCCATGTCGCCCTGTCGTTCCAGGGGCGCGCAGGCATTCTGGGCGCGCCGCCGCTGTTCGTGGCCGTCGAGGGCGAGGCCGGCATCATCCGCGATAAGGCCACGTTCGCCGACCATTGGACCAGCGATCTGGAACGGTGGTTTCCGGACGGCATCGATACACCGGGCATGGCGCTGATCAAGGTCGCCGCCGTGCGCATCCATTACTGGGATGGCGAGGAAGAGGGCGAGGTCGCCCCCCGGGCCTGATCCATCGCAATCCCGAAAGACCCGCGGGCCGGCATGCCGTCCGCGGGTCTTTCAACGACCTCGGCCTGAAGACGATCAAGCGACATTTCGACAGGGGAATGGCATCCTGATGCTGCATCACCGCTATCTTTTCGTGGGTGGCCTGCACCGGTCCGGGACATCGCTTCTGACGCGGCTGATGGCGGCGCATGACGCAGTTGCCGCAATCAGCGACGCGCCGGTGCCCGAGAACGAGGGGTGCTATCTGCAGGGCGCCATCCCGCATACCGCGCAGCACGGCCGGCCGATGCATTTCGCGACCGATCCGCGTCAGCACCTGACTGAGGGCCACCCGCTGGACCGGTTGGAGACCCGTCTGCGCCTGGAACACGACTGGAACCCATGGTTCGACGGCGATCGTCCGTGGCGGGTCGAGAAGTCGCCGGTGAACCTGACGCGGACACGGTTGTACCAACAGTTGTTCCCGCTGTCGCAATTCCTGCTGATCATCCGCCACCCCGAGGCCGTGGCGGCGGCGGTCGCGAAATGGGTCGATGGACCAGCCCATCATCTGATCGACCATTGGCTGGACGCGCACTCTCAGATGCACCAGGACCTGTCCCACCTGCACGCGGCCATGGTCATCCGGTACGAGGACTTAGTGGCATCGCCCGCGGCGGTGGTGAACAGCGTTCACGCCTTCATGTCGCTTTCCCCGTCCCGGATGGACGCGACGGTCCGGGACGGCAATCTGGACTACGGATCGGCGCCGCAGATGACCCCGTCGCAGGCAGAGCGTGCCGCGGCATGGGGCTATGGACCGGGGCTTGAGGTAAGACCTGTCGGTCCTCGCTTGTCCCACCCGTTGCGGTCGGTCAGGACAGCGGCCGAAGACGCCTGGACAGGTGGAAAGGCCATCACCGGCTGATGGAACGCAGGCGGGACACTGCGCCTGAAGAAAGCCGCCGTCCTGCACTTGTCCATAGCCTGCTGAAATCACGCCGATTTCAGGGAACCGATGCCATGAAGCCTGATCTTTATCAGGCGCAGGTTCAGGAACTGCCCTGTCATGCGTCCGTTTTGCAGGCGGATGCGCAGGACAATCCGGTCATGCATCCGTCGCCGGTCGACCGCCCTGGCCGGACCTTCCTGCATGATACGGATGCTCATGACCCCTTGGCACGATACCCGTCCCGCACTGCGCCACGTCACTGTCGCCATCCCCGTGCGCGATGAGGCCAAGCGGTTGCACCGACTGCTGGAGGCGCTGGCCGGGGCCGCCCAAGCCTGTGATCTGCCTGTCACGGCCCTAGTGCTGGCCAACAACTGCACAGATGCCAGCGAACGGATCGCCCGGTCCTTTCGCAGCCCTGCGCTGCAGGTGTCGGTGCATTCCGTCACCTTTCCGGTATCGACCGCCAGTGCCGGGCGCGCGCGGCGGGTGGCGATGGACCTGGCCGCCAGGACCGGCGGGCTGCTGATGACGACGGATGCCGACGCGATCCCGGCGCAGGGCTGGATCCGGGCCGCGCTGGACGCGATGGGTGACGGGGCCGATCTGATCTGCGGATCGATCAGCGCCGATGTCCCGCATGTTCTGGCCACCCCTTCAGGCGCGCGCATCACCCGGGCCGAGGAGGCCTACAGCGCGCTGCTGCGCAGGGTCCGCCACCGGCTGGACCAGGTGGCGGGGCGCCAGTCCGCGCAGTCGCAGACCCCGCATTACATGGAATCCGGCGCGTCGATGGCGATCCGTGCGGATCTGTACCGGGCCATCGGTGGCCTGCCGGCGCTGGATTTCGGAGAGGATCGCGCCCTGGTCTTTCGGGCCGAGGCGCATGGCCTGGCCGTCCGCTATTCCTGCGACATGACGGCGCGCGTGTCCGGGCGACTGCAGGGGCGCGCCGATGGCGGCATGGCCGCCTGCCTGCGCCATCGGATGCAGGATGCCGATCCGCTGGCCGATCAGGCCATGATCCTGCCCGACGCGCTGTGCGCGATGTGGGACGAGGCGATGTCAGGGTCCATCCGCGCCTATCCCGACCGCAGCGTTCCGGCCGGCCCGACGCTGCGCGCCTCGGACCTGGAGGCGCGGCTGGCGGATCTGGCGGCGCTGGTCGACGGGACCGTCGATCCGGACTTTGCCCGCTGGTCCGACCGGCACGCCGCGATGGTGGTCGGATGACCGACGCCATCGACCGTGCCGAACGGATGATCGCCGATGCTCTGCCGGACGGTGCCGACGGCCCGTCGGGCCCTGCCTTGGCAGCGGCATTGCGCGACAGCGGGCTGTTGGCGGAATGTCTGACCTTGGCCCATCACCCGCGTGATCCGCTGGTATTGCTTGACGCGCTGCAGCGGGTGGGCGGCGCGAACCTGTCCGCCGGGCGGCTGTTCGAGGGGCATGTGAACGCCGTCAAGCTGCTGATGCTGCATGACGGTCCGACCGCGCCCGTGGCGCAGGGGGCGCTTTACGGCATCTGGGGCGCCGACGGTCCTGACCCCGCGCGGATCGAGGGTTCGGTCATCCGCGGGCAGAAGCTGTTCGCCAGCGGTGCGGACGTGCTGGACCACATGATCGTCACTGTGCGGTCGGATGCCGGGCTGCACCTGCTGATGTTCGCGCGCGACCAGCTGGACGGGCGGCTGTTTCCCGGCGAATGGGACATGTCGGGGATGAAGGCCACCGCATCGGGTCGCTGCGACCTGGTCGGGCTGGCCGTGGCGGAGGCCGTGACCCCGGGGCGCGCCCGACGCCTATCTGACCGAGCCGCATTTCCACGGCGGCGTCTGGCGCTGTGCCGCGGTCCAGCTGGGGGCGATGCGCAGGCTGACGGCCCTGACCGCCGATCAGCTGCGCGCCCGCGGCCAGCAGGATGCCCCCCTTCAGGCGATGCGCCTGCACCGCATGATCACGGCCTGCGAGACGGTCCGCCTGTGGCTGGCCCAGGCCGCCTGCCGGATCGAGCGTCCCGCCGCGACCGCAGCCGATGCCCAGGCCGCGATCCTGGCCCGCCTGCGCACGACAGACGAGGCCGTGGCCCTGCTGGCCAACATGGACCAGGCGCTGGGGGCCGCGTCATTCGCCACGGCGCATCCGGCCGACCGCATCCGGCGGGATCTGGGCCTATACCTGCGGCAGGCTGGCCCGGATGCCCTGGCCCTGTCATCGGTGGACCGGATCCTGGCCGACCCCGACCTGCACCGGCGGTGGATCGGATGAGCGGCTTTCTGGACCATGCGGCATCCGCCCCGTCGCTGACGCCCGCTTCGCTGATGCAGGGCCGCCCGCTGGTCATCCTGGCCCCGCATCCCGATGACGAGACGCTGGGCTGCGGCGCGCTGCTGTTCGATGCGGCCGCGCAGGGCACCCCGTGTCACGTCATCTGCGCGACCGACGGCACGCGCTCGCATCCCGGATCGCGGCGCTGGCCCGCCCCGGTGCTGGCCGCGACGCGTGCGGCGGAACTGCGCGCCGCCTGCGCGATCCTGGCGCCCGCGGCGCGGGTCACATGTCTTGGCTATCCCGATTGTGCCGCCCCCGACGACGCGCAGGCGGCGGAACGGGTGTCGGCGCTGATCGCGCCCGACGCGCTGGTGCTTGCGACCTGGGAACACGACCCGCACGTCGATCATCAGCAGGTCGCGCGTCTTGCCATGCGCCTTGCCGCCATGCGGGCGGATCTCGCGCTGGCCTTCTATCCGGTCTGGGGGCGGTTCACCGACCGCGCGGCGGAGGTCCGGCTGATCGCGGCTTCGGATGCGGCGGTGGCGGCCAAGCGGCGCGCGCTGGCCTGTCATAGGTCGCAGATGACCGGGCTGATCGACGACGACCCGACGGGGTTCGTCATGACCGACACCCATCAGGCCCATTTCCTGACCCATCCGGAGATTGTCATTGCCCCATAGGGAAACGCTGGACCATCTGGCCCGCCTCTATGCCGCCAGCGACGATCCCTGGAATCACCGCACCAGCCCCTATGAGGCCGGCAAGTACGCCGCCACGCTTGACGCCATCGGGCACGGCCCGTTCAGGGCCGCGCTGGAGATCGGGTGCGGCAACGGCACGCTGGCGCGGCGACTGGCCGACCGGTGCGACCGCCTGACGGTGATGGACTGCATCCCCGCCGCGATCCGGTCGGCGCGGCAGGTGCTGGACCCCCTGCCGCAGGTCACCGTCCTGCAGGGCTGCGCGCCCCAGGACCTGCCGGACCTGCGCCCCGATCTGGTCCTGCTGTCCGAGGTGCTGTATTTCCTGACCCCCCAGGAGATCACCGGTCTTGGCGGCTGGCTGCGGGCCCGGGCGACGGGCCCGGTGATCGCCGTCAATTGGACCGGCCCGACCGACGAGGCGCTGGACGGACCCCGGGCCGTGGCCATTCTGCAGGCTGTCCTGGGACCATCGGACAGCACGGGGCATGACGGCTTTCGCATCGACCGATTTGCCCTTCCGGCCTGACCGGGATCACCGCCGCGGGCGCGCGGCGATCAGGAAGCCCAGGACACCCGCGACGGGCCCGGGGATCAGCAGCCAGACGGCCGTGGGGCCGATGCGCTGGAACAGCGCCGTCGTCAGCGCGATCGATGCGACCGTGATGGCAAAGCCGATGGCGTTCTGGATGGCCAGCGAGGCCCCCACCGCATCCTGCGGACAGGCGCGCGCGGAGAGGGCCGAGAATTGCGGCGAATCCGCCACGACGGTGGCGCCCCAGACCACCAGCAGGACCAGAAGCCAGCCCGGCTGGAGCACCGGCCAGAGCGTGACCATGCAAAGGGCGCTGGCCCCCGACAGGATCAGCGCCGCAAGGGCTATCGGCGCGCTGCCCAGGACGCGGGCAAGGCTGCCGCCCGCCAGGCACCCCGCGGCCCCGGCACCGATGATCAGGAAGGACAGGCCCGACACGCCAAGCCCCGGATAGGCGTCCGCCAGACCAGTCGCGGCCACCAGCAGCGGGACGATGGTCCAGAAGGCATAAAGCTCCCACATATGGCCGAAATAGCCGAAGGCGGCGGCACGGAACCGGGGGATAGCAAAGGCCCGCAGGGCGCCGGCGCTGCCGCGATGGGCGGGGCGCGCCAGATGCGGGCCGTCGCCCAGGGCGCGGATCATGGCGGCGCCGATGACGGCCAGACCCGACGAGGTCGCGACCACCCATTGCCACGGCACCGCCCCCGCGGTCGAACGCAGCAGATGCGGCAGCGCGGTGCCAAGCGTGAGCATCGCCACCAGCAGGGCCAGCGACTGCCCCGCGCGGTCGGGCGCCCAGCTGACGATCATCTTCATGCCGATGGGATAGATCCCGGCCAGCGACAGCCCGACCAGGAACCGGAACCCCGCGCCGGTCGCGACATCCTGGGCCAGCCATGCAAAACCCAGGTTGAACGCCGCCCCCGCCAGGGCCGAGACGACAAAGATCGCGCTGGCGGCGAACCGGTCCGCCAGGCCGCCAAGCGCCATGACCAGCGTGCCGACGATGAAGCCCGCCTGCACGGCATTGGTCAGCAGGCCGATATCGGCCGCGGTCGCGCCCCAGGCCTGCATCAGCCCCTCTGCCGCGCTGTTGGCGCTGAACCACAGCGATGTCCCGAACAGCTGCGCGATCGCGATCACCGCGATGGGGGGCAGCCGGTGGCGTCCTTGGGGTCTGGTCATCGATCGTCCCGACTGGCGATTGCGTCAGGGGGCAGAATGGCCGATCGGGGCGCCGGGGGGCAACCGTTTCGGACGGCGCGCGCGGTCAGGCGGGCAGGACCGGAAAGGTCAGGCTGAAGGTCGTCGTGCCGTCCCCGCAGGCGACCGCGATCGTGCCGCCATGCGCCTGCGCGATGGACGACGCGATGTGCAGGCCCAAGCCCAGCCCGGAACTTTCGGCGGTCCGGCCCCGCTGGAACGGCTGAAAGATGGCGCGTTGGGCGGCCTCAGGGATCGGCTCGCCCTCGTTCTGGACCTCGATCACGACGGCGCCGTCGGTGCGGCGGCCATGCACGGTCACCGGGGTGTCGGCGTCGCCATGGTTGATGGCGTTCGACACCAGGTTCGACACCGCCTGCGCGATGCGTGACGGATCGCAGCAGACCGGCCCGCCGAAATCCAGCTCGGTCGTGACCCGGTGCTGGGGCGCGGCCAGACGGATCTCGGCCACGACCTGGGCGATGGCGTCGCCCAGGGGGGCGTCGGGCGTGGCCGCGACGGTGATCCCGTCGCCAAGCCGCGCCTTGGCATGCAGCATCATGTTCTCGACCAACTCGCCCATCCGGTGCAGGGAGGACTGCATCAGCCCGATCAGGCCGCGGCCGCGTTCGGTCAGCGGCTCCTTGCCCAGCATGCGGATGCCCGACCGCAGGGCGGTGACGGGGTTGCGCAGGTCATGGCCCAGGATGGCGGTGAACTCCTCCTGGATGCGGACCAGCTTGCGTTCCTGTTCGATCATGCGTTCCTGGGCGTCCAGCCGTTCGGCGGTGTCCAGCGTGCCACCGATGATGGTGGCGAACATCTTCAGCATCGCGACGGTGCGGGCGTTGTTCACGTCCTTGGTTTCGGTGTCGATGGCGCACAGCGTGCCGAAGAAGCTGCCGTCGCCGCGAAAGATCGGCACCGAGGCATAGCTGACGATGCCGAAGGTCGCGGCGATGGGATGGTCGCGATAGACCGGGTCGGACGACGCCTCGTTGAAGATGATCATCTCGGAAGTCTTGCGGACCGTCTGGCAGAAGGTCGACCCGATCTCGATCTCGTCGCCCGCGGCGATCCCGAATTTCAGGTCGTCGACGGTGCGGCAGGCGACCCACCGGTCGGCGGTGACGCGCGCCACCCCGGCAAAGCGCATCCGCGTGGCCAGCATCACCGTCTCCAGGATCGTCCCGACCAGCTCGTTCTCGGCCAGGCGCTGGATGTCGGACTGGAAATCATGCTGTCCGGCCTGATAGGCCGCGTGGTCCTGCCTGGGGTGGTCGCTGCTGTGCAAATCCATCGATGATCCCCGGCATTGGACGGTTTGTCGGCCCGCATCTGTATTGCAGGGCGGCGGGAATGCACAGTGTCTTTTCCGCAGCCCCGCCGTCAGCGATCCGGGCGCGCCCGCGGGAATGGCCGGCTGAGCCCCGCCGCCCCGGCAAGGCCGAACCGCCATGGCAGGTCCTGCGCCCGGCTGATCCCGATCCGCGGCCCGACCAGCAGATCGGGCACCGCCGCCGCCAGGACGATGCCGAAATCGGGACCGTCGAAGGCGGCGCCGTCATCGTCGGGCCGGATGTCCAGCGCCTGCGTCAACCGCCCCGGCCCACTGCACAGCGGGGGGGCGGGGCGGCGGGCGCGCATCAGGTCCAGGCCGGTGTCGGGGTCCAGCGCGCGGATCAGCACGGCCGCGCCGGGGGTCGCCACGACGTTCAGGCACAGGTGGATGCCGTAGGATCGATAGACATAGGCGTGGCCCGCCGGGCCGAACATCGAGGCATTGCGCGGCGTCGGCCCCCGATGGCTGTGCGAGGCGGGATCGTCTGGGGCATAGGCCTCGGTCTCGATGATGGTCCCGCCGGCGCCGCGGACGGTCAGCCGCGCACCGATCAGCCGACGGGCCAGGGCCACGGCGTCCAGTCCCGCGATCTGCTGCATGAACGACGACATGGCATCCCTTCCGATCCCGTTGCAGCAGGGGCCTTGTGGCATGAACGTGCCGGGATTGCCAAACCTTGGCGCGGACGGGTGGTAAGGGGACGGGGACCGCGCCTGATCCCTTATGGAGACCCGACTGGCGTGTCGCCGCAGTGCCCTCGGCCACTGGACGGTTACAGGGGGCGGCGGTCAGACCCGCATCCTCTGCATCATGCCTCCGATCCCGGTACGCAACGCCCAAGTTGAACGCCCGGATGTTCAATGCAGGCGGGACATCGACCACGTTCGGGCTGACCGTCCGCCCGTCCTGGACCTCACGCGGCGGCAGATTGGCAAAGGCGAGGCGGCCCCACAGGCCGATGACCGTGACCGCCATGGCGGACGGTCTTAGCACCCTTCTGGTGCTGAGGCGAATGCATGGCCGATGCTCGATCGACCCAGGCCCGGCGTGGCACGAACCGAAAATGATGGTGATAGACCCGGCCATGGACGGTCCGATGGCGTTCCGCACCGCCTTTGCCGACTCGGCGGCACCCAGTGCCGTCCATAGGTGGACAAGTGTTCGATCAGGGCCAGGCGCAGTGGATCACGCGGGTGACAATGAAAAAACGTGGGTTACGGCGCGCCTTTCACCACCGGAAAGGCTGCATCGGCTGCCGCCCGCGATGGTGGTCAGCAGGGGCGTCCAACCTGCATTGGCCAGAACTTCGCCGTAGGGCAGTCGCAGGGAACGATAATCGCGACCGATGGTTCTGCATGACCGTCAACCGATCAGGATCGCCCCCATGTCCCCGCGCCCCATCCTGGTCTTTGACGTCAACGAGACATTGCTGGACCTGGACCACCTGTGTCCGCTGTTCGATGACATCTTCGGCGACGGGGCCGTCATGCGCGACTGGTTCGCGCAGCTGATCCTCTATTCCCAGACCCTGACGATCACCGGACTGCGCAGCGATTTCGGCGCCTTGGCCGTCGCGGTGCTGCGCATGATCGGAGAGATTAGGGGCGTGGCGATCACCGAGGGGCATGAGGATGCGCTGCGCCGGACTATGGGCACGCTGCCCGCCCATCCCGATGCCGAGGCGGCGCTGGTCCGTCTGCGGGACAGGGGGTTCCGTCTGGTGACACTGACCAACTCGCCGCCCTCTGCGGGAGGGACCGCGCTGGACCGCTCGGGCCTGGCGCAGCATTTCGAGGCCAGCTTCAGCGTCCAGCCGACCAACCGTTTCAAGCCCGCGCCCCAGACCTATCAACTGGTGGCCGAGGCACTGGCGGTACCGCTGTCCGATCTTTGCCTGGTGGCCTGCCATGTCTGGGACACGATCGGGATGCAGGCGCTGGGCGGCAAGGGCGCGCTGGTGACCCATGGCGTGAACGCGGCGCTGGTGCTGCCGGGCGTGCCGCAGCCTGACGTGACGGCCCCCGACCTTGCCGGACTGGCGCAGACCATCGCCGCGCGTTGGGGCCGGGCAGGGGCGTGATCGGTCATGCCAAGGGGCATTGGAGACCGGTTTCCGCCGGGCGTTACCGTTCCAATATGCATCGGATTGAGCCGCTATTGACCAGCCTTGTCTTCAGGTGTGGACATGACATTCCAAAAGACCCATCCGGCTCCGACGGCTCCGACGGCTCCGACGGCTCCGACGGCTCCGACGGCTCCGACGGCTCCGACGGCTCCGACGGCTCCGACGGCTCCGACGGCTCCGACGGCTCCGACGGCTCCGACGGCTCCGACGGGGATGACGGGGATGACGGGGCCGCGTGTACACGGGGACGTGACCGGGCGGGTCGCGGCGGTCCGGTAAGACTTCGGGCATCCTGACGACCTGTCGGGTAGGTGCCCCGAGGCCGTGATGAAGGACATGCCGTGACCAGACCCGTTCTGCTGATCCTTGTCGCGACGCTTGTGCTGGCCGGGTCGTGGCTGCTGGGCGGTCAGGACGTGACGCTGCAGTCGCTGCGCGGGCATCTGTCCGCCGTGGCCGAGTATCAGCAGCAGCGGCCGGTGCTGGTCGCGGCGCTGTTCGCCGCCGCCTATGTCGCGATCACCGCGCTGTCCTTGCCGATCGCGGTCTGGCTGACGCTGGCCGGGGGCGCGCTGTTCGGGTTCTGGACAGGGTTGGCGATCGTCTCGTTCGCGTCGGCCATTGGGGCGACGCTGGCCTTTCTGGCGGCGCGGTACCTGCTGCGGGACTGGGTGCGGGCGCGGCTGGGCGCGCGGGCCAAGGGGATCGAGACCGGGCTGGCACGGGACGGGGCGTTCTATCTGTTTTCGCTGCGGCTGATCCCGGTGATGCCGTTCTTTGCCACGAACCTGCTGATGGGCCTGACGCCGATCCGTACCCGGACGTTCTATTGGGTCAGCCAGCTTGGCATGCTGGCGGGCACCGCGGTCTATGTGAACGCGGGCACGCAGCTGGCCGCACTGGACAGCCTGTCCGAGATCGTGTCGCCGCCCCTGTTGGCGTCCTTCGCGGCGCTGGCCGTGTTTCCGTGGATCGCCCGCGCCATCGTGGGCATCCTTCGCCGCCGTCGCGCCTATGCCGGATGGACCCGACCCCGGTGGTTCGACCGCAATCTGGTGGTGATCGGCGCGGGTTCGGCCGGGTTGGTCTCGGCCTACATCGCCGCGGCGACCAAGGCCAAGGTGACCCTGATCGAGGCCGGCGCGATGGGCGGCGACTGCCTGAACCATGGCTGCGTTCCGTCCAAGGCGCTGATCCGCAGCGCGACCCTGGCGCATCAGATGCGCCATGCCGCGCGCTTCGGGCTGGCCGATACGCCGCCCGCGGTCCCGTTTCGCGCGGTCATGGACCGCATCCGCCAGGTCATCGCCGACATCGCGCCCCATGACAGCGTCGAACGCTATGCCGGGCTGGGGGTCGATGTGCTGCAGGGCCACGCCCGCCTGATCGACCCTTGGACGGTCGCGGTCACCGACCCGCAGGGCGCCGAGCGGCGGCTGACCACGCGGGCGATCATCATCGCGACCGGTGCGCGGCCCGTCATGCCGCCGCTGCCGGGGCTGGACCTGGTCGACCCGCTGACCTCGGAGACGCTGTGGTCGCGGCTGGCGGATCATGACCACGCGCCGCGGCGGCTGGTTGTCCTGGGCGGCGGGCCGATCGGCTGCGAGCTGTCGCAGGCCTTTGCGCGGCTGGGGTCCGACGTCACCCAGATCGAGATGGCCCCCCGCCTGTTGATGCGCGAGGACCCCGAGGTGTCGGCCCTGGTCGCGGACGCCCTGCGCGCCGACGGGGTGACGGTGCTGACCGGGCACCGCGCGATCCGCTGCGGCATCGACGGGGGCAGGTGGATCGAGGTCGAACGGGACGGCGCGGCCCGCCGCATCGGCTTTGACCAGATCATCGTGGCCGTGGGCCGCAGCGCCCGGCTGGAGGGGTTCGGACTGGACCGTCTGGGGATCGAGACCGACCGCACCATCGTCACGAACGCCTTCCTGCAGACCCGCTTTCCCCACATCCTGGCGGCGGGCGACGTGGCCGGACCGTTCCAGTTCACCCATGCCGCATCCCACCAGGCCTGGTTCGCCAGCGTCAGCGCGCTGTTCGGCATTCTCAGGCGGTTCAGGGTCGATGACCGCGTGATCCCCTGGGCCACCTTCACCGATCCGCAGATCGCCCGCGTCGGCCTGTCCGAGACAGAGGCCCGCGACCGGGGCATCGCGGTCGAGGTCACGCGCTATGACCTGGCCGACCTGGACCGCGCCATCACCGACGGGGCGGCGCGCGGCTTCGTCAAGGTGCTGACCCCGCCGGGGCGCGACCGCATCCTGGGCGTGACCATCGCGGGTGATCACGCCGGTGACCTGATCGCGGAGTTCGTCCTAGCCATGAAGCACGGCCTAGGCCTGAACAAGGTTTTGGCCACGATCCACATCTATCCGACCTGGGCCGAGGCCAACAAGGCGGTCGCCGGCACCTGGCGGCGCGCCCATGTGAACCCGCGCCTGCTGGCGCTGGTCGAACGCTATCATCGATGGAGGCGCGGATGATCGACGCCCGACTGCAACCGCTGCAGCGCGCGGCCCTGCGGCACCCGGCGCAGATGCTGGCTGCCCGCGGCGTCAAGGCGGACACCATCAGCATCGCGGGCTTTGCCGTGGGTCTGCTGGCGGTGGCCGCGCTGGCCCTGGGGTGGTGGACCGCGGCGCTGGTGCTGATCGCGGCGAACCGGATCATGGACGGGCTGGACGGCGCGGTCGCACGCATCCAGGGCCCGACCGACCGCGGCGCCTTTCTGGATATCGCGCTGGACTTCGTCTTCTATGCGCTGGTGCCGGTGGGGTTCGCCCTGCACGATCCCGCGGCCAACGCGCTGCCCGCGGCGGTGCTGATCGCGGCCTTCGTGGGGACCGGATCGTCGTTTTTGGCCTTTGCCGCTATCGCCGCCCGGCGCGGCGACCGGGCGGCGGCCTTTCCGACCAAGGGCATCTACTATCTGGGCGGCCTGACCGAGGGGTTCGAGACGATCGTCTTGTTCCTGGCGATGTGCCTGATCCCCGCATCCTTTCCACTGCTGGCCTGGATCTTTGCCGCGGCCTGCGGCGTCACCACGATCCTGCGGTGGCACCAGGGCTGGACCGCGTTCCGGTGAACAGGTTTCCATTGTACTGCGATTTTAAGTTAAACGTCGAATCTCACCCGGTCCGGGGATGGTGACAAATCTTTGGATGTATTCTGCGCCATAGGCTCAGATTCACAGGGCGCTAAATCCATTTTAGGCACGGCATCGGCCCAAATCCTGTGCGCTTTGTGCAACAGCGGCGCCCGCTGCGTCGTTATCCCCTTCACAGGATGCAAGGGGCGGCTTCAAGTCGGATCTGTGACGGCCCGCGCGGGCAGCCCGGAAAGGGATGGTAAAGGCACATGGCATCGATTCTGGGTTTCCTGCAGCTGGCAGGCGCGGTGGCGCTGCTGCTGTTCGGTCTGGGACTGGTGCGCGACGGCATGGTCGAGGCCTTCGGCCTGCGAATGAAGCTGATCCTGGGCGCGGGCACGCGCACGGGGCTGCGGGCCTTCGCATCGGGGCTTGCCGCCACCTTGGGTCTGCAATCGTCGACGGCCACCGCCCTGCTGACCGCGTCCTTCGTCCAGCGAGAGATGATCGCCACCCGCCGCGCGCAGATCGTGCTGCTGGGCGCGAATGTCGGCACGGCGATGACGGCGGTGATCGTGTCGACCGACATCACCGCGGTCGCGCCGGTCCTGGTGCTGCTGGGTTACGGCCTGCGCCGCCGGGGCACGACGGTGACGTCGGGGGTGGGCACGGCCCTGATCGGCGTAGGGCTGATGCTGGTGTCGCTGACGTTGCTGGACCAGGCGACCGCGCCGCTGCTCGCCTCGCCGCAGATGGCCGCCTTCCTGCCGATGCTGGATCAGGCCTGGCCCGTGGCGCTGGCCTTCGCGGCGGGGATCGCGCTTTTGTGTTCGTCATCGTTGGCGGCGGTGCTGCTGATCGGGTCGCTGGTTCTGCCGCCCGACCTGACGGTGGTCATGGTGCTGGGCGCGAACCTGGGCGGCGCGATGGCGCCGGTGCTGGCGGGGGCCACGCTGGATATCGCCGCACGGCGGGTGCTGCTGGGCAACCTGACGGTGCGCGCCATCGGCTGCCTGATCGCGCTGCCGCTGGCGGGATTGGCGGCGGGCGCGCTGAATGCCATGCCCCTGGCCGTGGGGCCCTTGGCGGTCAGCGCCCACCTGGCGTTCAACCTGGCGCTGGCGGCGCTGATCTGGCCCTTCAACGCGCTGGTCTGCCGTCTGGTGGCGGTGCTGATGCCGCAGGACGCGCATGCGGCCTCGACCGCGCCGCGCTGGCTGGATGCGCAGGTTCTGGACGCGCCGCCCCTGGCCCTGACCGGCGCCCGGCGCGAGGTTCTGGACATCGGCGACAGCGTCGAGCGGATGCTGGCCCAGACCCGCGCGGCGTTCCGCAAGCACGATCCCGCCCCCCTGGCCGAGGTCCGCGCGATCGAGGATCAGGTCGACCGGCGACAGCAGCAGGTCAAGAACTATCTGTCGCGCCTGACCGGCGACGCGACCGAGGCCGAGCGTCGGCAGGCCATCGACATCCTGGATTACGTCATCAACCTGGAACATATCGGCGACATCATCGACCGGGGCCTGTCCCCCGAGGTGGCCAAGAAGATCGGCCTGGGCCTGCGCTTTTCGGGCGAGGGGTTCCGCGAACTGGACGCGCTGTTCCTGCTGACGCAGGAGAACCTGCGCATGGCGCAGACGGTGTTCATGACGCGTGACCGCGACATGGCCCGCCGCCTGATGGAGCAGAAGGTCACCATCCGCAACCTGGAACGCCAGTCCGCGCAGCGCCACCTGATCCGCCTGCGCGAAGGCCAGACCGAAAGCCGCGAAACCTCGTCCCTGCATCTGGACCTGCTGCGCGACCTCAAGCGGATCAATGCCCATGCGGTCTCGGTCGCCCATCCGATCCTGCAGGACGAAGGGCTGCTGATCGAAAGCCGGCTGCGCGGCAGCTAGGCCCGGGGCGCGCGCCAGCCCGCGCCGTCGCGGATGCCGGTCAGGTGCAGGTCCGCGTCCAGCAGGATCAGGTCCGCGGCCCGGCCCGGCGCGATGCGCCCGGCCTTGGCCCCGATCAGGTCGGCCGGGACCGACGTCGCCATCGCCAGCGCCTGCGCCGGGCCCGCGCCCGCCGCCACCGCGACGCGCACCGCGCGGTCCAGCCGCAGATCCGCGCCGGCCAGCGTGCCGTCCGCCAGCGTCAGCCGCCCGTCGCGCCGCAGGATGCGACGGCCCTGCAATGGAAATTCGGTCAGCGTGGTGCCCGCGACCGCCATGCAGTCGCTGACCAGGAACAACCCCCCAGGCCGTGCGCGCAGTGCGATGCGCAGCGCCGCCGGGTCGACATGGGTGCCGTCCGCGATGATCCCGGCCTGCGCATCGCCCGACAGGACCGCGCCGACCAGACCGGGCTGGCGGTGGCCAAGCGGGCTCATGGCGTTGAACAGATGCGTGGCGCAGCGCGCCCCTGCCGCAAAGGCCGCCTGTGCCTGATCCAGCGTGCAGTCGCTGTGGCCAAGGCTGACGATGATCCCCGCCGCGGTCAGGGCGGCGATTTGGGCAGGTGTGGTGGCCTCGGGGGCCAGGGTCACCATCAGCGCGGGCAGGTCCGCGCGGGCGGCGATCAGGGCGGCCATGTCGGCATCGGTCATCGGGCGGATCAGGGCTGCGTCATGCGCCCCGGCGCGGCGCGGGTCCAGATGCGGCCCCTCCAGGTGCAGGCCCAGAAAGCCCGGCGTGTCGACGCGGGCGGCGGCGATCCCGGCGGCCAGCACGCGCGCCGTGACCTGGGGTCCGTCGGTGATCAGCGTCGGCAGGATGCCCGCGCAGCCCAGATCGCGATGCACCGCGCAGATGCGCGCCAGGGCTGCGGCGTCGGTTCCTGCGCCGACCATCAGCCCGGCGCCGCCGTTCACCTGAAGGTCGACGAAACCGGGGGCCAGGATGCCGGGCATCGGAACCACGCCTGCCGGGCGCGGCACGATGGCCTCGATCACCTCGTCGCGCAGGATCACCGCCATGTCGTCCAGCAGCTGCGCGCCATCGAACAGGGTGGTGGCGGCCAGGGTCTGCAGGGTCATGGCGCCCAGGCCCGTGCCATGTCCAGCGCACCGTCCACGCCTGTGCCGCGGGCGGGAACGACGGGCCAGTCCGCCGCCAGCGCCGTGGCATAGAAGGGGCCCAGCCCGCCGGTGCAGACCACCGGCAGGCGGGCGCCATCCTGCAGCACGCGCACCGCGTCGCCGATCTGGGCCACCGCCTGGTCCAGAATCGCACGGGCCGCGGGATCGTCCGAGGCGACCAGGCGCGGGGCCAGTTCCGCAAAGCGCGCGGGCGCAGCGCCGGTGCCGAAGGCGATGATCCCCTCGATCCCGCCGAATTCGTCACGCAGCGCGGACAGCAGGGGCGTGTCCGGGACCAGCCCGTCGCCCGCCCGCATCGCCCGCGCCAGCAGGGTGCGGCCCAGGACGGCACCGCTGCCCTCGTCCCCCATCAGAAAGCCGCGCCCCCCGATCTGGCGCAGCTGGCCGCCGCGCTGGACCGCCAGCACCGACCCGGTGCCGACCGCGACCAGGATGCCGTCATCCGCGCCAAGCGCGCCGCGCGCGGCGGTGACGGCATCGTTCACCACAAGGCTGCGCGCGAAGGGCAGGCGCGCCTGCATCGCGCGGGCCGCGTCCTGCATGCCGCCCCCGGCCAGGCCCAGCACCGCGGTCAGGTCCGCAGGCGAGGCCCCGGCCTGAGCCATCGCCGCCGTCGCCGCGGCCAGCACGCTGGTCACCGCGCCGAATGGATCGGAATTGATGTTTGCCGGCCCGCCCTGACCGCGGCCCAGCACGCGGCCCGCCGCATCGGCAATGGCCGCCCGGCAGCCCGTGCCGCCCCCGTCGATCCCCAGATACAAGCTCATCACGTCCCCATGTTTCGCCAGAGGGAACGCGACCGGCGCGGAAATGAAAAGCCCCAAGGTCGGATCGTCCCGCCGGACAAGCAAAACCCCCGAAAACACGAGGTTTTCGGGGGTTTTGTTTTTGGTGCCCAGGAGAGGACTCGAACCTCCACACCTTGCGGCACACGGACCTGAACCGTGCGCGTCTACCAATTCCGCCACCTGGGCAGGTGGTATGAGCGGCTGATTAAAGCGAGTGCGGGGGGGCGTCAATGGGGGTCGTGAAAGTTTTTCGACAGTTTTTTGCCAAGACCTGCCAAGGCCGTGCGCGAAGCTGCCCGCGACCCTGCGCAGCCTTGCCCGGAACGCGCGTCGGGGGTAAGGATCACGCGACATTCGGCCTATCAGAGGGAGGCGAGACGCCCATGGCGAAACTGGTCACGATCTTTGGCGGATCGGGCTTTGTCGGCCGGCAGGTGGCCCGGCTGATGGCCAAGGAGGGCTGGCGCGTCCGCATAGCCGTCCGCCGCCCCGACGAGGCGCTGTTCACCCGCACCTATGGCGCGGTCGGGCAGGTCGTCCCCGTGATGTGCAACATCCGCGACGAAAACTCCGTCCGGGCTGCCCTGACCGGGGCGGATGCCGCGATCAACTGCGTCAACATCCTGAACGCGCAGGGCAAGAGCACCTTCAAGACCGTGTTCGAGACCGGCGCCGACAACATCGCCCGCCTGTCGGCGGAGATGGGCGTCGCGCGGCTGGTCCACATCTCGGGCCTGGGGATCGATCCCGAATCGGACAGCACGTACATCGCGTCGAAATCGCGGGGCGAGGCCGCGGTGCTGGCCGCGCGTCCCGATGCGGTCGTGCTGCGCCCGTCGGTGATCTTCGGTGCCAACGACAATTTCTACAACCGCTTTGCGGGCATGTCGCGGATGGGGCCGGTGATGCCCATCGTGGGCGGCAACACCCGGATGCAGCCGGTCTTCGTGGGCGACGTCGCCCGCGCGGCGGTGATGGGCGCCACCGGCGCCGCCGCCCCCGGCATCTATGAACTGGGCGGTCCCGAGATCCTGACCACGCGCCAGATCGTGGGGCAGGTGCTGTCCGCCGTCCACCGCCGCCGCGCGGTGGTGAACCTGCCGTTCCCGATCGCGCGACTGGCATCGGCCGCGATGGGCGTGGCGCAGGCGGTCACCGGCGGCCTGTTCACCAGTCCGCTGAGCCGCGACCAGCTGGCCCTGCTGCGCAAGGACAACGTCGTCACGCCCGGCGCCCGCGGTTTCGCGGATCTGGGCATCGTGCCCACGGCGGCCGGGTCCGTTCTGGACGACTATCTGGTGCGCTTCCGCCCGTCGGGCCAGTACGATTCGATCAAGCGGTCGGCCAAGAACCTGCGCGAGCACTGATGGACCACAACACGATCGTCGCCGCCGCCCTCGGGGTTCTCGAGGGCCTGACCGAGTTCATTCCGGTGTCGTCGACGGGCCACCTGCTGCTGGCCGGTCATTTCCTGGGCTTCGATTCGCCCGCCCGGTCCTTCGAGGTACTGATCCAGCTGGGCGCCCTGCTGGCGATCCTGGGCCTTTACGCCGCCCGGCTGGTGCAGGTGGTGCGCGACGCGCCCCACGATCCGGTCGCCCGGCGGTTCATCGGCGCGGTCCTGCTGGCCTTTGCCCCGGCGGCGGTGATCGGCGCGATGGCGCACGGCTTTATCAAGACGGTGCTGTTCGAGACGCCGATGCTGGTCGCGGTCATGCTGATCCTGGGCGGCTTCGTCTTGCTGTGGGTCGACCGCCGCGCCGTCACCCCCCGCTATACCCGGGCCGAGGATATTCCTTTGTCGATGGCCTTCCGCATCGGCCTGTTCCAGTGCCTTGCCATGATCCCCGGCGTGTCGCGGTCGGGGGCCACCATCGTCGGTGCCCTGCTGATGGGCGCGGACAAGCGGTCGGCCGCCGAATTCTCGTTCTTCCTGGCGATGCCCACGATGCTGGGCGCCTTCAGCTTGGACCTGTGGCAGAATCGCGCGGCGCTGGATGCGGGCGCGATCAACGACATCGCCGTGGGCTTCATCACCGCCTTTCTGGCCGCCGTCGTGGTGGTACGCTGGCTGCTTGGTTATGTATCCCAGCACGGATACGGGCTGTTCGCATGGTGGCGCATCATCGTTGGAAGCCTTGCATTGCTGGCGCTTGCACTGGGTATGTAAGCAATGCTGACCTAATATTGCGGGTGTTCGGACAAAAACTTGGTCCGCGCACCGAAAAAGTGGCGATTAGGTCAGTATTGCTGACTTTTCATCGCAAAAGCCTTGGTTTATTGCGGTTGCCGAAGTCCTTTCAGGGAAGGTAGCGCAGCCATGGCCACGCAGAAGATGCTGACATTCGTCTCGACCCCGCGCGAGATGCCCGAAAAACGCGCCGCTGCCGACCGCAGCGAGGATTTCCACGAGATCTATCGCGAATTCGCCGCAGCCAAGGCCGCCGAACAGTCCAGCCGCTGCAGCCAGTGCGGCGTGCCCTATTGCCAGTCGCATTGCCCGTTGCACAACAACATCCCCGACTGGCTGCGTCTGACCGCCGAGGGTCGCCTGGAGGAGGCCTATCGCGTCAGCCAGGCCACCAACACCTTCCCCGAGATCTGCGGCCGCATCTGTCCCCAGGACCGCCTGTGCGAGGGCAACTGCGTGATCGAGCAGTCGGGCCACGGCACCGTCACCATCGGCGCGGTCGAGAAGTACATCACCGACACCGCCTGGGACAACGGCTGGGTCCAGCCCTTCAAGCCCGCGCAGGAGCGTGCCGAATCGGTCGGCATCATCGGGGCCGGGCCGGGCGGCCTGGCCGCGGCGGACATGCTGCGCAAGCAGGGGTTCCAGGTCACGATCTATGACCGCTATGACCGCGCGGGCGGGCTGATGACCTATGGCATCCCCGGCTTCAAGCTGGAGAAGGACGTGGTGATGCGCCGCAACCAGCTGCTGGCGGACAGCGGCGTCGAGTTCGTGCTGAACTGCAACGTGGGCGAGGACATCAGCTTTGACGCGATCCGCGGCAAGCACGATGCGGTGTTGATCGCCACGGGCGTCTACAAGACCCGCGACCTGGACCTGGACAACGCCGATCACGGCGGGATCGTCCGCGCGATCGACTATCTGACCGCCTCGAACAAGGTCGAGTTCGGCGACGATGTTCCCGATTTCGACGACGGAGAGCTGAACGCCAAGGGCAAGCGCGTCGTCGTCATCGGCGGCGGCGACACGGCCATGGATTGCGTGCGCACGGCCATCCGCCAGGGCGCCCAATCGGTCAAGTGCCTGTACCGGCGCGACCGCGCCAACATGCCGGGGAGCCAGCGCGAGGTGCAGAACGCCGAGGAGGAGGGCGTCGAGTTCGTCTGGCTGTCGGCCCCCGGCGCCTTTGCGGGCCACGTGACCGGCATCGCCGCCGAGGCGCAGGAGCGTGACGTCGACGGTCTGCCGCAGATCGCCTCGGTGCGCATCCAGAAGATGCGCCTGGGTCAGCCCGACGTCACCGGCCGCCAGTCGCCCGAGCTGATCGAGGGCGCCGATTACGACGAACCCGCCGACCTGGTCATCAAGGCCCTGGGATTCGAACCCGAGGACCTGCCCAAGCTGTGGGGCGTGGACGGGCTGGAGGTCACGCGGTGGGGCACCATCAAGGCGAACTTCCAGACGCACCAGACCTCGATCCCTGGCGTGTTCGCGGTGGGCGACATCGTGCGCGGCGCCAGCCTGGTCGTCTGGGCGATCCGGGACGGGCGCGAGGCCGCGGACGCGATCGCGACCTTCCTGACGGGCGATGCCCGCATCGCCGCCGAATAGGGGCATGGCGATGGCGCACCACCATGACACGGGGCGTGCAGCGTGCGGACGGCGGCATGGAGCAGCGGCGGCGCGGGCCGTCCCCGCTGTCGGGATCATGTCGGGCCTGTTGACGCTTCTGGTGCTGGCGGGCGGGATGCTGGCGGCGGGGCAGGCGGGGGCGGCCAGCTTCACGCCGCCCGCGGGCTGCACGCTGAACGTCACGGTGCAGAACCGCAGCTGCACCGTCAGCCAGTACTATACCTGCAGTGCCGATCCCGAAGGCTATCAGCACAGCGCCCATTTCGGGCGCGAGGGGCTGTACCACCTGTCCACCATCGACGCCGAGACGCGCTGGATCGAGAGCCAGAGCATGTCGTCCGGCCTGATCGACCGGCTGGTCGAGGAGGCCGACGACCATGCCAGCTTCAGCGAACTGCTGGCCACGGGGCGCGATGATTTCGACTTCTGGACCCAGACCGATGACGGCCAGCGCCTGCACCACCAGGGCGCCGACACCCTGACCGGAGAGACCGTCACGATCGATGGCCAGGCACTGGAACGGACCCGCTTCCGGCTGACCACCCGCGACGCCGGCGGCGAGGTTCTGATCACCCGCGAGGGCAGCCAGTACATCAGCCGCGAGTTCAACCGCTTCTATGGCGGGACCGAGACCGGCAGCGACTGGACCGGCACCAAGACCGAGACCGACGACAGCCCCGTGCTGTTCACCTTTCCCGGCGAGGCCGGGTTCGGTTCCACAACCCCACAATTCGACTGCGATCAGTTGCTGACGCAGATCCCGCAGGAAAGGGCCGCATCATGACCATGGACTGGCAAGCACAGGAAGAAGCCCGCCGCGCATGGATGGACCAGAACAGCCTGTACCGCGAGGAGGACGAGCATTCGTCCTGCGGCGTGGGCTTCGTGGTCGATCTGGACGGCAAGGCCAGCCGCCGGGTCGTGCAGAACGGCATCGACGCGCTGAAGGCCATCTGGCATCGCGGCGCGGTGGACGCGGACGGCAAGACCGGTGACGGCGCGGGCATCCACGTCCAGATCCCGGTGCCGTTCTTCTATGACCAGGTGCGCCGCACGGGACACGAACCCGATCAGAACAAGCTGATCGCGGTCGGCCAGGTGTTCCTGCCGCGCACGAACTTTGCCGCCCAGGAGGCCTGCCGGACCATCGTGGAATCCGAGGTCCTGCGGATGGGGCACTATATCTATGGCTGGCGCCATGTGCCAGTGAACACCGCCGTGCTGGGCGAGAAGGCGAACGCCACCCGCCCCGAGATCGAGCAGATCCTGATCCGCTGCGAGAAGGACATCGACCAGGTCCGCTTCGAGCGCGAGCTGTACATCATCCGCCGCCGCATCGAGAAGGCCGCCATCGCGGCGCAGGTGCGCGAGCTGTATTTCTGTTCGCTGTCCTGCCGGTCGATCATCTACAAGGGCATGATGCTGGCCGAGCAGGTCGCCGAATTCTATCCCGACCTGAAGGACGAGCGGTTTGAATCGGCCTTCGCGATCTATCACCAGCGTTATTCAACCAACACCTTCCCGCAATGGTGGCTGGCCCAGCCTTTCCGCATGCTGGCCCATAACGGCGAGATCAACACGCTGAAGGGCAACCTGAACTGGCTGCGCAGCCACGAGATCCGCATGGCATCGTCGGCCTTCGGCGACGCGGCCGAGGACATCAAGCCGATCGTGCCCGCCGGGTCGTCGGATTCGGCGGCGCTGGATGCGGTGTTCGAGGTTCTGGTGCGGTCCGGGCGGTCCGCGCCGATGACCAAGACGATGCTGGTCCCGGAAAGCTGGTCCAAGGCCACCACCGACATGCCCAAGGCCTGGGCGGACATGTACGCCTATTGCAACGCGGTGATGGAGCCGTGGGACGGCCCCGCGGCGCTGGCCATGACCGACGGGCGTTGGGTCTGCGGCGGTCTGGACCGCAACGGGCTGCGCCCCATGCGCTATGTCGTGACGGGCGACAACCTGCTGATCGCGGGCTCCGAGGTCGGCATGGTCCCGGTGGACGAGACCGGCGTGCGCGAAAAGGGCGCGCTGGGGCCGGGGCAGATGATCGCGGTCGATATGTGGGACGGCAAGCTGTACCACGACACCGATATCAAGGACCGCCTGGCCGGCAGCCAGCCCTTTGGCGAGTGGATCGAGAAGGTCACCGAGCTGAATGACATCATGCGCGACCTGCCCGAGGTGGTGCGGTATCAGGGCGACGCCCTGCGCCGCCGGCAGAGCGCGGCCGGGTTCACCCATGAGGATCTGGAGCATGTCTTGGCCCCCATGGCCGAGGATGCCAAGGAGGCCATCGCGTCGATGGGTGACGACACGCCGCCTGCGGTCCTGTCGAACCAGTACCGCCCGATGAGCCATTTCTTCCGCCAGAACTTCAGCCAGGTGACGAACCCGCCGATCGACAGCCTGCGCGAGACGCGGGTGATGAGCCTCAAGACACGCTTCGGCAACCTCAAGAACGTGCTGGACGAAAGCAGTGCCCAGACCGAGATCGTGGTGCTGGAGAGCCCGTTCATCGCCAACGGCGAATACGATGAGATGGTCAAGATGTTCGGCGACACCGTCACCGTCATCGACTGCACCTTTGCCGAAGGCGCGGGGCCGGACGCCCTGGGTGAGGGTCTGGCACGCATCCGCGCCGAGGCCGAGGATGCCGTGCGGTCGGGCGCGGGCCATCTGGTGCTGTCTGACGACGCGCAGGGCCCTGGTCGGGTCGCGATGCCGATGATCCTGGCGACCAGCGCAGTGCATTCCTGGCTGACCCGCAAGGGCCTGCGGACTTTCTGTTCGGTCAACGTGCGGTCGGCGGAATGCATCGACCCGCATTACTTTGCGGTGCTGATCGGCTGCGGCGCGACGACCGTGAACCCCTATCTGGCGCAGGATTCGATCGACGACCGGATCGCGCGCGGGCTGCTGACCGGGACCCTGGTCGAGAACATGCGCCGCTATCGCACGGCCATCGACGCGGGCCTGCTGAAGATCATGGCCAAGATGGGCATCTCGGTCCTGTCGTCCTATCGGGGCGGTCTGAACTTCGAGGCGGTGGGCCTGTCGCGCGCCATGGTCGCGGAATATTTCCCCGGCATGCAGTCGCGGATCTCGGGCATCGGCCTGCACGGGCTGCAGGCCAAGCTGGAGGCGCTGCACCGGGTCGCCTTCCGCACCGACAACGTGGACATGCTGCCGGTCGGCGGCTTCTACAAGCTGCGGCGGACGGGTGAAAAGCACGCCTGGGAAGCCAATACCATGAAGCTGCTGCAGGTGGCCTGCGAAAAGGCGTCCTATGACATCTGGAAGCAGTTCAGCGCCACGATGCGGACCAACCCGCCGATCCACATCCGCGATCTCTTGGACATCAAGCCCTTCGGCAAGCCGGTGCCGATCGAGGAGGTCGAATCGATCACCTCGATCCGCAAGCGCTTCGTGACGCCGGGCATGTCGCTTGGGGCGCTGTCGCCCGAGGCGCACATGACGCTGAACATCGCGATGAACCGGATCGGCGCAAAGTCCGATTCGGGCGAGGGCGGAGAGGACCCGGCGCACAGCCACCCGCTGCCCAATGGCGACAACCCCTGCGCCAAGATCAAGCAGGTCGCCTCCGGCCGCTTCGGTGTCACCGCCGAATACCTGAACGCCTGCGAGGAGCTGGAGATCAAGGTCGCCCAGGGTGCCAAGCCCGGCGAGGGCGGCCAGCTGCCCGGCATGAAGGTCACCAAGCTGATCGCGCGTCTGCGTCACTCGACGCCGGGCGTGACGCTGATCAGCCCGCCGCCGCACCACGATATCTATAGCATCGAGGATCTGGCGCAGCTGATCTATGACCTCAAGCAGATCAACCCGCGCGCCAAGATCACCGTCAAGCTGGTGGCATCGTCGGGCGTGGGTACCATCGCGGCGGGCGTGGCCAAGGCCAAGGCCGACGTGATCCTGATCAGCGGCCATAACGGCGGCACGGGCGCCTCGCCCGCCACGTCGATCAAGTTCGCGGGTCTTCCGTGGGAGATGGGCCTGACCGAGGCGCATCAGGTCCTGGCCATGAACCGCCTGCGCGAGCGGGTGACGCTGCGCACCGATGGCGGTCTGCGCACGGGCCGCGACATCGTCATGGCGGCGATGATGGGCGCCGAGGAATACGGCATCGGCACCGCCGCGCTGATCGCGATGGGTTGCATCATGGTCCGCCAGTGCCAGTCGAACACCTGCCCGGTGGGCGTCTGCACCCAGGACGAGAAGCTGCGCGCCATGTTCACCGGGTCGGCGGACAAGGTGGTGAACCTGATCACCTTCTATGCCCAGGAGGTGCGCGAGATCCTGGCATCCATCGGCGCGCGGTCGATCGACGAGATCATCGGTCGTGCGGACCTGCTGACCCAGGTCAGCCGTGGTGCGGCGAACCTGGACGATCTGGACCTGAACCCGCTGCTGATCACCGTCGATGGGGCGGACAAGATCGTCTATGACCGCACCAAGCCGCGCAATGCCGTGCTGGACACGCTGGACGCCGAGATCGTCAAGGACGCCGCCCGTTTCTTCGAGGACGGCGAGAAGATGCAGCTGTCCTATGCGGTCCGCAACACCCACCGCACCATCGGGACGCGCACGTCGTCGCTGATCGTGCAGAAGTTCGGGATGCGCAACAACCTGCAGCCCGACCACCTGACGATCCGCCTGACCGGCAGCGCCGGGCAGTCGCTTGGCGCCTTCGCGGCCCCGGGGCTGAAGATCGAGGTCTCGGGCGATGCCAACGACTATGTCGGCAAGGGTCTGTCGGGCGGCACCATCGTGGTGCGGCCGCCGATGGCCAGCCCGCTGGTTGCGGCCGACAACACGATCATCGGCAACACGGTCCTCTATGGCGCGACGAACGGGCATCTGTTCGCGGCGGGCCGGGCGGGCGAACGCTTTGCGGTCCGCAACAGCGGTGCAAGCGTGGTGATCGAGGGCTGCGGGTCGAACGGCTGCGAATACATGACCGGCGGCGTGGCCGTCATTCTGGGCCGGATCGGCGCGAACTTCGGTGCGGGCATGACCGGGGGGATGGCCTATCTGTACGACCCCGAGGGGCTGGCGCGCGACTACATCAACCCGGAAACGCTGGTGATGTGCGCGGTGACCCAGGACCACTGGGAGGATCAGCTGAAGGGCCTGATCGAACGGCACCTCAAGGAGACCGGCTCGCGTCGCGCCGACGAGATCCTGTCGAACTGGGACCGCGAGAAGGGCAATTTCCTGCAGGTCTGCCCCAAGGAGATGCTGCAGCACCTGTCCCACCCCATCGAGGCGGTGGACCAGACCCGCGCGGTTCCCGCGGAATGACATCCGGCGCGGCCCCCTTGCGGGGCCGCGCTGCGTTTCAGGGCCGGGCGGTACAGGTGACGGGGTCCGCGTCCGACATGGCGTCGGTGAACGTCACTTGGTCGCCCTTGGTCCACCATTCCAGCGCCCCGGAGACATAGCGCGCGCCCGATGCCGCGATCACGTTGACGAAGATCCGCGGGCCGTCCTCCAGCGTGACCAGCGCCAAGGCATCGTCCCCCGACGTCACATAGGTCACCGCCACCTGACGCCCGTCGTCGCAATCATGCGTGACGCTGGTCATGGTGGCATCGGGCGCCAGCGGCAGGGACAGCATCGGCTGTGCCAGCGCGGGGGCGGCAAGGGCCAGCAGCAGGGGCAGGATCGGCGCGGCATGTCGGGTCATGGCATCCTCGGGGCGGTTGTTCGCGGGCAGGGTGGCGCGGGGCCGCGCGGCTGGCAAGGTGCGCTTGACGCAAAGCGCCGCACCATGAGACATGCGGGCATGATCCTGCGCCGCGCCCACCCCTCCAAGACCGAACCGGCCCGATCCGCCCGCAGGCGCGGCAGGCCGATGTTCTGGCTGCGCTTTCTGGCGCTGCGGGCGGTGCTGGTGATGCTGGGGTCAGTGGCGATCTATGGCGTCGTGAACCCGCCGCATACCTGGACGATGGTCGGCGCCGCGCGTCAGCACCCGTTGACCCCGCGCGAATGGACGCGGCTGGCGGACATCGCCCCCGTGATGCGCCGCTCGGTGGTCGCGGCCGAGGACGCGAATTTCTGCAGCCACTGGGGTTTCGACATGGTCGAGATCCGCAAGGTGGTCGCGTCGGGGTCGTCGCGGGGGGCGTCCACGATCACCCAGCAGACTGCCAAGAACGCGTTCCTGTGGCAGACGCGCAGCTGGCCGCGCAAGGCCGCCGAAACGATCCTGACGCCGCAGATCGAGGCCTTGTGGTCCAAGGCCCGCATTCTTGAAGTCTATCTGAACCTGGCCGAATTCGGGCCGGGCATCTTCGGCATCCATGCCGCGGCGCGCGACCATTTCGGCACCACCCCCGNCCGGCTGACCCCGGTGCAGGCCGCGCGCCTGGCCGCCGTCCTGCCCAACCCGCGCCAGCGCAGCCCGTCAGGGCCGTCGGCGCGGTCGCGGGCCATCCTGGACGGGGCGGAGACGATCGCGCGGGACGGGCGGGCCGCCTGCTTCTGAGGGCTGCGGTTGAAAGCGGCGGGGTCGGGGCGTATCAACGGGGCGTTGCGACAATAAGAAGAAGGTCTCGAGCAGCCATGAACACCAACACGCAGACCACGCGACTGTACCACACCGCCCTGTCCCCGTTCTGCCGCAAGGTGCGGCTGGTTCTGGCCGAGAAGAAGATCGAGGTCGAACTGGTCGAGGAGCGGTACTGGGAGGGATCGCCCGATCTGAAGCGCCGCAACCCGGCGGGCAAGCTGCCGGTACTGCGCTATCGCGGCAACCTGCTGGCGGAAAGCCAGGCGATCATCGAATACCTGGACGAGGCGGTGCCCGCCCCGTCGTTGATGCCGCAGACCCCGCTGGAGCGCCACGAGGTGCGCCGCCTGTGTGCCTGGTTCGACGACAAGTTCCACACCGAGGTCACCCAGCCCATCCTGAACGAGCGCGTCTGGAAGAAGATCACCCGGTCCGGGTACCCCGACAGCCGCGTGGTCAAGGACGGGCTGCGCGCGGTCAAGGACCACATCGACTACCTGTCGTCCCTGCTGGAGACGCGGCGCTGGCTGGCGGGCAACACGCTGAGCTTGGCGGATTTCACGGCGGCCGCGCATTTCTCGTGCCTGGATTACATCTCGGACGTGGACTGGGACCGGTCCGAGGGTCTGCGCGACTGGTATGCGACCATCAAGTCCCGCCCCGCGTTCCGGTCGGTCCTGGCCGACCAGGTGCCGGGCATCCATCCTGCGCCGCATTATGCCGAGCTTGACTTCGGCTGAGGGCGGGGGGGGCAGCCCCCCATCGCCTGACGGCGATCCCCCCCGGGGTATTTGGGCAAAGCAGAAGGCCCGGATGCAGGCCGAGGCGCGCGCGGTGGGATTTGCCGCGATGGGCGTCATGCGCCCGGACGGCGTGCCGGAACTGGCCGGGCGGCTGGCGGATTTCGTGACCCAGGGGCGGCACGGGCAGATGGGCTGGATGGCCGAACGGATGAGCTGGCGCGGCGATCCGGCGGCGCTGTGGCCCGAGGCGCGGTCGGTGGTGATGCTGGCCGAGCTGTACACCCCCGAGGGCGATCCGCTGGCGGTGCTGGATCAGCGCGACCGCGCCGCCGTCAGCGTCTATGCGCAGGGGCGCGATTACCACGACCTGGTCAAGAAGCGGCTGAAGCGGTTGGGGCGCTGGCTGCTGGAAACGGCGCCCGAGTCGGGGCACCAGATCAAGGTCTTTGTCGACACCGCGCCGGTGATGGAAAAGCCCCTGGCGCAGGCCGCGGGCCTGGGCTGGCAGGGCAAGCACACCAACCTTTTGTCGCGCGATCTGGGCAGCTGGTTCTTTCTGGGCGCGATCTTCACGACCATGCCGCTGCCACCGGACGCGCCGCAGGTCAGTCATTGCGGGTCCTGTCGCGCCTGTCTGGACGTCTGTCCGACCGGGGCCTTTCCTGCGCCCTATCAGCTGGATGCGCGGCGCTGCATCTCCTACCTGACGATCGAGCACAAGGGGCCGGTGGACCCCGACCTGCGGGCGCTGATGGGCAACCGGATCTATGGCTGCGACGACTGCCTGGCGGTCTGTCCGTGGAACAAGTTCGCGCAGGCAGGCTCCGAGATGCGCTATCGGGGGATCATCGATGCGCCGCCTCTGGCGGAGCTGGCGGGACTGGACGACGCGGCGTTCCGGGCGCGGTTTTCGGGGTCGCCGATCAAGCGGATCGGGCGCGACCGCTTTGTCCGGAACGTGCTGTACGCCATCGGAAATTCCGGCGATGCCGCGCTGGCACCCGTGGCGCGGGGGCTGACCGGGGACGCCGATCCGGTCGTGGCCGAGGCCGCGTCCTGGGCCGCGGCGCGGCTGGCGCGCTAGAGCAGGAAGTCGTCGCCGTCCAGCGACAGCCGACCGTCCAGCCGGATCAGCATGTCGGCCTGTCGGTCACCGTTCACGTCGATCAGCAGGTGCGTCTGCTGGCCCACATGCTCCCACCGCAGGGATCGCTGGCCCTGATGCCCGCCCGACCCGGCATAGGCCAGGTTCATCGCGCGCAGGTCCAGCAGATCCTCGCCCGTCCGGAAATCGGTGATCAGGTCGGGGGCACGGCGCGGGCTGTCCATCGCGCCGAAGAACCGGAACGTGTCGCGCCCCATGCCGCCCTGCATCACATCGCCGCCCGTCCCGCCAACCAGGACGTCGTTGCCCGGCCCGCCCAGCATCCGGTCCGCCCCCGGACCACCGCGCAGCAGGTCATTGCCCGGCCCCCCGGACAGCCAGTCATTGCCCACACCCCCGTCCAGCGTGTCGTTGTGCCAGCCGCCGTTCAGGCGGTCGTTGCCCAGCCCGCCGACCAGCCAGTCCGCCCCAATGCCGCCATCCATGACGTCGTCGCCCGCATCCCCGAACATGCGGTCGTTGCCGGCCTCTCCGAACAGGCGGTCTGCCCCCGCGCCGCCGGACATGCGGTCGTTGCCGGCCCCGCCGCGAAGGATGTCATTGCCCAGATCGCCGTTCATCCAGTCGTTGCCGCCGCCGCCCAGCAGGGTGTCGTTGCCCATGCCGCCGGACATGACGTTGTTGCCGCCGCCCCCCATCAGCAGGTCGAACCCCGTGCCGCCGAACATGCGGTCATGCCCGGGGCCGCCGTTCATGCGGTCGTTGCCCGCCCCGCCATCCAGCGTGTCGTCGCCCGCTCCGCCCTGCAGGACGTCATTGCCAACACCGCCGATCAGGCGGTCGCGCCCGATCCCCGCGGTCAGCGTGTCATTGCCCGTGCCGCCGTCCAGCACGTTCCATCCGACCATCGAGATCAACAGGTCGTTGCCGTCCTCTCCGAACAGGCGGTCGTTGCCGGATCCGCCGAACAGGCGGTCGTCGCCCATGCCGCCGAACAGCATGTCATTGCCGCCTTCGCCGTTCAGGACGTCGTTGCCGCCATCGCCGTACAGCGTGTCCCAGCCCCAGCCGCCCCACAACGTGTCCTGGTCATCGCCGCCCCACAGCATGTCATTGCCGTCACCGCCCCACAGCACGTCATGCCCGGCACCGCCCAGCAAGCGGTCGCCCCCCGTCCCGCCGAACAGCGTGTCGTTGCCCTCGCCGCCGTCGAGCTGGTCGTCATCCTCGTTTCCCTCCAGGACATCGTCGCCGACCCCGCCCAGCAGGGTGTCGCGGCCGGTGCCGCCTGACAGGCGGTCTGTGCCGTCGCCCCCCTCCAGGTGGTCGTTGCCCGCCCCGCCGATCAGCAGGTCATCACCGCCATCGCCGAACAGCCGATCGTCGCCATCCCCGCCCAAAAGCGTGTCGCGCCCGTCGCCCGCCTGCAGGCTGTCATGGCCTGCGCCGCCATCCAGGTAGTCGATCCCGGCCCCGGCGATCAGCGTGTCATCACCGTCCCCGCCCAGAAGGCGGTTGTTGCCGGACAGATCCTCCAGCCAGTCGTTGCCCGCCTCTCCGGACAGCACGTCGTTGCCGTCCCCCCCCGACAGCCGATCGTTGCCCGCCCCGCCATACAGCGTGTCGTTGCCCGAATCGCCATGCAGCGTGTCCGTTCCGTCGCCGCCATAGAGCAGGTCGTCGTCATCGTCGCCGTGCAGCAGGTCGTCGCCCGCATCCCCGAACAGCGTGTCGCGGCCCGGGCCGCCATGCAGGCTGTCATAGCCGTCGCCGCCGCGCAGATAGTCGTTGCCCGCCTCTCCGCGCAAGGTGTCGTCGCCCGCACCGCCGGAAACGGTGTCGTTGCCCGCCCCGGCCATGATCTGTTCGCGCCGGGCCCCGCCGATCAGGTGATTGGCGTCCGCCGTACCGAAGATCCACAGCGCCTCGGTCGAGGGGGGCGGCACGGGGGGCGTCACCACGGGGTCGGTCTCGGGCGCCAGATAGTGGCCCACCGGGAAAAGCGCGTTCGAGAAATCGGCCGCGGTCAGGCCGCGCCCGGTGCGGGTGGTGATGTTCAGGATGGTGTCGCCATAGATGATCATCACCCCGTTCGCCGTGGGGATGGAGCGCAGTTGCCAGACACTGCGGATGTTGCCCAGCATCGACATGTCCAGCCGGTCCACCGCGGGGTCATAGTCCAGGATGGTGATCCGCCCGGTCACCCGCGACGGCACGAAGATGTCGGCCCCCGCGCCGCCTACCAGGGTCACCGGGGCCGCGCCCGCGACCATGATGTCGTTGCCGTCGCCCCCCTCGATCCGGGTGGTGGCGGCGCCGGCGACCAGCAGGTCGCCCCCGGTGCCGCCACGCGCGGTGCCCGCCCCCGCCGTGGCCGTGGCCCCGATCGGGCCGGGCTCGAAGACCAGTTGCGTCACGCCCGTCTCGGTCCCGGAACCGACGAACAGCAGGATGCGGCCGTCGATCACCCGCGCCTCGATGTCGGTGACATCGGCCAGGGTCATCGCGTCGGTGTCGATGATGGTGGTCAGGTGCAGCAGCCGCCCGTCGGGCAGCATGGTGAACACGCTGATCCCGTCATCGGCCCCGCCCGCAAAGACGAAGGCCCGCCCGCCCAGGACCACGGTCTCCAGCGCGGTGGCGTTCTGGAACCGGGTCGTCCCTTCGTCCAGGACATGGTCGACGGTGGTCAGCCGCCCGTCGGCGGTCAGGCGGAACACGGTCAGCGTCCCGGACCCCGTCGCCGCCATCACCACATAGGTGCGGCCGCCGAACTGCACCGCGTCCACGTCGGATGGCACGTCATAGCCGGTGCCGCGGTCCGCCCCGTGCACCATGCCCGGCGTCAGCGCGCCCGACGCCGATACCAGATGCGTCGCGATGAAGTTCCCGTTCCCCGAGATCGAGATCAGGATCCGCTGTCCGTCCACGCTGACATCGGTGATCTTGTCCAGGTTCGCGTCGGTCGTGCCCGCCGGGGTGGCGATGGTGGCCTGGCCTGCCCGGACCAGCGCGCCGTCCGCGCCCATCCGGTGGGTGGTCAGCGTCAGCCCGCCGCCCTGCGCCGAATACAGCACCTGCGCCTGGCCCGTGTCCACCTGGCCCAAGGCCGTCACCTGCGGACCCAGGCTGGTGCCGAACAGCCAGCCAAAGGTCGACATCGCCCCGATGTCGCCGCGCAGCGTCACGCCCAGGTTGCTGGCCCCGCCCATCTGGCCCACATGGATCAGCGTGTCGCCACCCATGTGGATCGCGGTGATCTGCGGCGGTCCCTGATAGGNGAAGTCGGCCAGATAGGGGCGGGTGCGCAGCATGGTGATGGGGGCCGCGGGGTCGCTGATCGCATAGGTGCTGATCCCGCCCCGGACCTGGTTCGCCGCCACCAGCAGCAGGCGGCCGTCGGCCTCGACGATCTCGAGGTCGGTCAGATTGGACAGCCAGCGTTGTTCCGTGACGCCAAAGGTCGTCACGTGGCGATACACGATCATGGCAATACTGCGGGTTGTCCGGCCATCGGCGCCGGGAACAGGGGGCAGGTGTTAAGATGGTCTTAACCGCGCCGCCTGGCCAGTCTTGCTTGACGTGCATTTTAGGCAAAGGCCCGCGCCGGGGCGGGAACCCTCAGGCGGGCAGCGCCAGCGGCCCATAGAGGATCAGCCCCGGCTGGCTGGCCGGCCCGTCGCGCGACAGAAGATCGGCCAGCGACGACACCGTTCCGGGCAGCAGGCGCTGGCCGGGATGGCCAACGGCCTCGGCCAGCAGGGCGGGGGTGTCGGGGGGCAGGCCGTGGTCGATCAGCCCCTGTGCCATCTTGGGAAAGCTGCGCTGGCCCATGAACACCACGGTCGTGGTCAGCGGGTCGGCCAGCGCGGCCCAGTTGATGTCGCCGGGCAGCTGGCCGGTGATGTCGGCACCGGTCACGAACTGCACCCGCCGCGCGGTCAGGCGCCGGGTCAGCGGCATGCCCATCGCCGCCGCTGCGGCACTGGCCGAGGTGACGCCGGGCACGATCTCCCACGGGATGCCGGCGGCGGTCAGGGCCACCAGCTCCTCCTCCAGCCGGCCGAAGATGCCGCTGTCGCCCGACTTCAGGCGCACGACGCGGCGCCCGGCCTGCGCATGCTGCACGATCAGCGCGTTCACGGCGTCCTGCTTGGCCGACGGGCGGCCCGCCCGCTTGCCCACGGCGATCAGGTCGGCCTGCGGACCCGCATGGTCCAGCACCGGTCCCGATGCCAGGTCGTCGAACAGCACCACGTCGGCATGGGCCAGCCTGCGCGCGGCCTTCAGCGTCAGCAGGTCGGGATCGCCCGGACCCGCCGAGACAAGCGAGACGAAGCCGGGGGGAAAGCTGGGATCGGACAAGGGCTGTGGGCCTTATGGGCGGGCGGGGTTTCAGCTATACCACCCCGGCCCGGTGTGACAATGCCGCGCGTTTTCTTTGCGCGCGGCACGGGCGATGAAACCATATCGCCGCTGGCGCGTGATCATCCGGGCATCAAGGGAGAATGCGATGACGGTCATCTGTTGGTTCAGGCGGGTTCTGCGGCTGGACGACCACCCGGCGCTGGTCGCGGCCGCCGCCGCGGGCGCGGTGATCCCGCTGGTGATCCTGGACCCGCGCGAGGCAAGCGACCGGCCCGCCAGCGCGCAGCGCCAAGCGATGGCGCTGGCGCCGCTGGACCGCGCGCTGCGCAAGATCGGCAGCCGGCTGATCGTGCGGCGGGGTGATCCGGCCAGGGTGCTGGAACAGGTCCTGAACGATACCGGGGCCGATGCGGTGCACACGACGGTGGGGTTTCCCTTCGCCTCAGACGACGGTCTGGCAGAGGTGGTCGAACGCGGCGGGGCGCGGCTGCATCTGCACGACCTGGCCGATCTGGTGCCGCGGGGGTCGGTGCTGACCGGGTCGGGCGGGGTCTACAAGGTCTTCTCTCCGTTCTGGAAGGCGGTGCGCCAGGTGGACATCGCGCCGCCCCTGGCGCCACCGTCGCTGTCCGCACCCGATGCCTGGCCCGACAGCGACGGCACCGACTGGCCCGAGGCCCGCGCTGCGATGGACCGGGGCTGGGATGTCATGGCCGCCCATGTCCGCGCCGGAGAGGAGGAGGCCCATGCCCGGCTGGAGGAGTTCATGTCGGGTGACGTCGCAGGCTACAAGCAGGACCGCAACCATCCCTGGCGTCCCCAGGCCACGTCGGGCCTGTCCGATGCGCTGGCCGTCGGAGAGATCAGCGCCCGGCGCATCTGGTCGCGCTGCCGCGGAGAGTTCGAGCAGGGCATTCCGGGGATCGAGCCGTTCCTGTCCGAGGTCTGCTGGCGCGAGTTCGCGCGCGAGCTGATGTTCGAGACGCCCGACATGGACCGCAGCTGCTGGCGCAAGGAGTGGAACGACTTTCCCTGGCGCGCCGACAATGACGACGCCGAGGCCTGGCGGCGGGGCCGCACCGGCGTGCCCATCGTCGATGCCGGGATGAGAGAGCTGTACGTCACGGGGCGGATGCACAACCGCGTGCGGATGATCACCGCCAGCTATCTGACGAAACATCTGCTGACCGACTGGCGCGTGGGGCTTGCGTGGTTCGAACATTGCCTGGCCGATTGGGACGCGGCGTCAAACGCCATGAACTGGCAATGGGTGGCGGGCTGCGGGCCGGATGCCTCGCCCTATTTCCGGATCTTCAATCCGGAGACGCAGGCCGAGAAGTTCGACGGCAAGAGCCAGTACCAGGACCACTGGATGCGCCCCGACGCGTCCGGCGCGCGGGAATTCGCGGCGGCCATTCCGCGGGCCTGGGACCTGGACCTGACGAAACGCGCTATGCCGCGGATCTCGCTGGCCGAGGGCCGCGCCCGCGCCCTGACGGCCTATGAGGAGGTGAAATCGTGACGCGCGCGCTGATCCTGGGGGCGACGGGCGGCATCGGGCGGGCGCTGTCCGCGCGGCTGGAGGCGCAGGGGGCGCAGGTCACGGGCCTGTCGCGATCCGCCGACGGGATGGACCTGACACGGCCCGGAACGGTCGCGGAACACGCCGCGCGGCTGGCGGGGCAGTCCTTTGATCTGATCGTGAACACGACGGGCGCGCTGGTCATCGACGGGCACCAGCCGGAAAAGTCGCTGGACGCGGTCGATGCGGACGCCATGGCACGACAGTTCGCGCTGAACGCCACCGGGGTCGCGCTGGCGATCCAGGCCTTTGGTCCGCTGCTGGCGCGGGACCGGCGGGCGGTGTTCGCGTCGCTGTCGGCGCGCGTGGGCTCGATCGGCGATAACGATCTGGGCGGCTGGATTGGCTATCGCGCGGCCAAGGCGGCGCAGAACCAGATCATCCGCACCGCATCCATCGAATACCGCCGCCGCAATCGGCACGCGATCCTGGTCGCGTTGCATCCTGGCACGGTCGAGACGCCGCTGACCGCGAAATACGCCTCCCGCTATCCAACCATCACCCCCGACCGCAGCGCCGAGGCGTTGCTGGCGGTGATCGACGGGCTGACGACCGACGATACCGGCAGCTTCTGGGACTGGAAGGGCGCGCGGGTGCCGTGGTGATCAGGTCAGATAGGGCGACGCGGCGCCCATGATCTGACGCCCGCCCGGCTTGACGAACGACCCCCAGGTGCCCGCGATGCGGCCATGCGGGTCCAGCAGCACCTTGTTGAAGTTCCACTGCGGCACGAACCCCGTCTGCGCCCGCGCCCAGGCATAGAACGGGTGCACGTCCCGCTTGGCCACGTGCAGGATGTCGGTCATCGGCAGGGTCAGGCCATATTGCAGCTCGCAATATTCCTTGGCCTCGGCGCCGCTGGCCAATTCCTGGTTGAAATCGTCCGACGGCACGGCCAGCACCACCAGCCCGCGTGGGGCATAGGCATCGTGCAGCGCCTGCATGTCGGCCAGCTGGCCTGCAAAGCCGCACATCGACGCGGTGTTGACGACCAGAACCGGGCTGCCGCGCCACTGCGCGGTGTCATAGCTGCCCCCGTCGACGGACGGAAAGGTGAAATGCGGCACGTCCTCTGCCCGCGCGCGGGTCAGGCCCAGGGCGGGCAGGGCGGTGGCAAGGGACAGGAAAAGGCGGCGTCTCATGGGCTTTCTCCTTGGGTGCGGGTCAACTCATCGGGCGGTGGCAAGGCGACCCGCCAGCGCGGCGGCGCCAAGGGTTGCGATCAGGATCACGGGCCAGTTTCCGGCGCCCCAGTTGGCGACGACAATCCCGGCCAGCGCCCAGATCACCGCCGCGGAATAGGCCCATTCGCGCGGGCGCAGTGACTGGACCGCCAGCGCCAACGCGCTGACCGCGATCAGACACAGGATCGCGGCGGTCTGGGCCGACAGCCAGCCGTGGCCGCCCAGCCAGATCCCCACCGACACGCCCGACGCCGCCGTCAACCAGCCCGCGTAAAGCGCGATGGGCCGCCCCTCCAGCCAGCGGTCGCGGCGACCGGCCCAGATCATCGCGACGATGGCGCTGACCAGCATCGCGATGATCATCAGCGTGGCCAGCCCCGGCAGGCGCTGCGCCACCGGCAACCAGAAGAAACCGATGACCAGGCTGACCAGCAGCGGCGCCCGCAGCGGCAGCCAGCCCTCGTCGTCGGCACGGCGCCACAGGCCGAAGGCAGCGCCGGCGATCAGCCACAGATAGATCAGGCCCCAGATCGAGAAGGCCCAGCCCGCGGGCTGGATCGGCGGGTCCGGCTGGGGAATCGGAAAGCGGTCGGGGTCGTAGCCCGCAAAGCCCGGGAACAGCAGCGGAGAGACGGCAAAGGCCACCGCCGCCAGCAGGACCAGAAGGGCAAGGGTGCGGTTCGGCATGGGCAGGGCTTTCGGCTGGGGCGCGGGGTGCAGGTTGGCGCGTTGTGCGCGTTTGTCAACGTGCAGGGTGGCGCGGCGGTTGCCATGGGCGCGCGTTCGCGCCATGGATAGGGCCCCCGCATCCCGGCGCGACACCGCGCCGCAGCCCGATGGCCCGTGCAGACGATGAAGCTCAAGGATTTCGCCAAGCTGGTGGGCATGTCCGCGACCACGGTCAGCCGTGCCCTGAACGGCCACCCCGAGGTGAACGAGGCGACCCGCGCCCGCCTTGTCGCCGCCGCCCGCCAGCACGGCTATCAGCCCAACGCCCATGCGCGCTTTCTGGCGATGGGCCATGCCAGCACCATCGGCTGCGTGATCCCCATCGGCGGCCGGAACGAGATCGTGAACCCGATCTATGCCGATTTCCTGGCCGGGGTCGGCGAGGAATGCGCCCGCCGCCGGTTCGAGATCAACCTGACCGTCGTCCCCGAGGAGGATCAGCCCGACGCCTATCGCGCGCTGTCGTCCAAAGGTCTGATCGGGGGCGTGATCGTGCAGTTCCCGCGCCATGACGACCCGCGCCCCGCGCTGCTGGATCGGATCGGACTGCCTTATGTCGTGCATGGGCGGGTGACCGGGCATGACGGTCCCTACAGCTGGGTGGACGTGAACAACCTGCGGGCCTTTGAACGCGGGACGGGGTTCCTGCTGCAGCTTGGTCATCTGCGCATCGCGCTGCTGAACGGGGACGAACGGCTGGATTTCGCGCGCCGCCGCCGCGACGGATACCTGCGCGCGCTGCGCGATGCGGGCCATGCGCCGCGGCCCGCGCTGATGACCACCGGAGAGATGACGGCCGCCTATGGCTATGCCCAGGCCCGCGCCCTGCTGGCGGGCCCCGAGGCGCCGACCGCGTTCCTGTGCGCGGCCACGATGATCGCAACCGGCGTGCGCCAGGCGATCGAGGAGCGGGGGCTGGTCCTGGGCCACGACGTGTCGGTACTGACCTTCGATGACGACCTGTCCTACTACGCGAACCGCGATGCGGTGCCGGTGTTCAGCGCCATGCGGTCGCCGGTGCGAGTGGCAGGGGCGCGCTGTGCGGCGCTGCTGATCGACCGGATCACCGGCGGACCCGGTGATCCGGTGCAGGAGCTGCTGGAGGCCGAACTGGTCGTCGGCCGGTCCACCGCGCCGCCGGCCTAGGGCATCGCCCCGTCGCCCGTCCGGGGCATCGCCGCGCGCAGGGCCGCGTCATGGCCGAACCCCAGGATCTGCCCCTCGGCCGCCGGATCGGTGATGCGGGGGTCGGGGGCCAGCATCGGCACGAGCGCGTCGCGGTCGTCCAGCGCGCGCAGCGTGTGGGCCAGCAGCCCCACCTGCGCCGCGTCCAGGCAGGGCCAGCCCGCAACATCCAGCCGCCCCAGCATCGAGGGATAGACCTCGGCCAGCACCAGTTCCGCGTCCTGCCATGGCTGGAACGGCCAGACTGCCGTGCCCGCCCGCTGGCGCAGGCGGTTCAGCCAGGGGATGCCCGTCAGGCTCTGCGCGCCGACCGCGCCCGCGCCGGCCAGCTGAAAGGGCGATTTCGGGCGCGGGCCTCCGGGAATTGGGGTTTCCGTCACGCGGTGCGGTGCCAGGTCGGGATGGGGCGGGGGCCTCAGCCGCGGCAGGTCCGGCGTGGGCAGCCGCCGCCCGTCCCCCCAGAAGACCGGCGCATCCAGCGCCCGGTTCAGCCCCGCCGCCACGTCACGATAGTTACTGCAGTTGCGCGCGTCGTCGCTGTGCTGCGCGTCCAGATGGTCCCACAGCGCCAGCGCATCGGCCCGCCCGGTGATCTGGCGCGCCAGCCCCGACGGATGGCCAAAGGCGAAATCCGCCCCGATCAGCAGCCGCGTTCCCCGTTCGGCCAATTCCTGCAGCAGGTGGTGGGCCTCCATCCGGGTCGGCGGGTTGGCCAGCAGGCCGCGGTCGTCACCGATCCAGATCGAATCGGCCCCTCGTGTCGGGCGTCCCGCCGCCGACCAGTCCAGGACCACGATCCGGTCAAAGCGCGGCAAGACGCGCCTCGGCCAGGGCCAGGTCGGCGGGGGTGTTGATGTTGGCAAAGACCGCGTCCGGCCAGACTGCGCGCCCCGGCTGATGGCGTTCGGCAAAGCGGCGGACGCGGCGCTGATCCGCGGCCAGCGTCGCGGCCAGATCGTCGCGCAGTGCCACGGGCCACAGCCCGAAGGTCGGATGTTCGCGCGGCCCCTGCGGATCGTCGCCCGCTGCCAGCGCAAGCCCCATGGGCCCCCGCGCCGCCCACAGCCGCGCCACCAGGTCCGGTGGCAGGAAGGGCGAATCGCCCGGCACGGTCAGCACATGCGCGGCCCCCAGGTCCCGCGCCCAATCCATCGCCACCAGCACCCCCGCCAACGGCCCGGGGCGGTCGGGCAGGCTGTCGGGCAGCACGGGCAGACCGAACCGGGCAAAGCGCGCCGGATCGCCGTTGGCGTTCAGCGCCAGCGGCCCGGCCTGCGGGCGCAGGCGGTCCAGCACATGCGCCAGCATCGGCCTCCCGGCCAGCGCCATCAGGGGCTTGTCACCGCCGCCCATGCGGGTCGCGCGGCCTCCGGCAAGGATCAGGGCGGGGATGCGGGGGGGTGATGTCATGGCGCGACTGTGGCCCCGCCGCATCGGCGGCACAAGGCATCACCGCGTTTCCAATAGTTGACAGTTTTGCTTGGTGGGCCGATAACCCCCCGGACCGCCGCAGGCCCGACGCCCTTTCGCGCCCGCCTGCCCGACACCAACTGGATGCAAGGACCGCCATGACCCATCTGCCCAGACAGCCGCTTCGCGCGGGGCTTGCCGCATTTCTGGTCGCCGCGACGCTGGCCGGTGCAGGCCTGGCCCAGGATGTGCCGACGACCCAGGGCCAGCCAGAGGCTGCAGTTCCTGCCGCCCCGCAACCCGCCGCCGACGGGGCCGCACCGGCGGCTGCGCCCGACGCCGCGGCGGCCGCGGCCGTCCCCGACGCCGCGACCCCGGATGACTCTGCGGCGGGCGTGCAAGCCACGTCCCCCGCGCAGCCTGCCGCGCC
>NZ_WEKR01000066.1:0-69428 GCF_024105395.1 Paracoccus sp. 08
GACGATGTCCCCCCCGCACCCCCCCTGGCGGCCCTGTCGGCGGGCGGCATGGCCTCGCTGGCCTATCCCGACCGGATCGGGCTGCGGCGCAAGGGTGACGAGGCGCGGTTCGTGCTGTCGGGTGGCAAGGGTGCGGTGCTGGCATCAGAGGACAGCTTGGCGATGCAACGGATGATCGTGGCGCTGGATCTGGACGGGGATCAGCGCGAGGCGCGCATCAGGCTGGCCGCGCGACTGGACGAGGGTGATCTGCGCGCGCTGCATGGCGACCGGATCGGCCAGCAGGCCCTGTGCGAATGGTCGCGCCGCGAGGGTCGCGTCGTCGCCCGCCTGCAGGAGCGGCTAGGCGCGCTGGTGCTGTCGGACCGGCCCTGGCCCGACGCCCCGGCCGAGGCGATGGCCGCGGCCGCGTTGGAGGGATTGCGCTTGGACGGGCTGCCCTGGACCCCGGCCGCGGCGCGTCTGCGGGCGCGGATCGCGCTGGTGCCGGACCTTGGCTCTGTGGCGGATGTCGACCTGCTGTCGGATGGCGACTGGCTGCTGCCTTGGCTGGGCCGGGTGCGGACGCTGGCCGATCTGCGCGGGCTGGACCTGGTCGAGCCGCTGAAGGCGCGGATCGGATGGGCAGGCCAGCAGCGGCTGGACCAGGAGGCGCCGGGGCAGTTCACCACCCCCCTGGGTCGCCGCGTGCCGATCGATTACGGGGGCGCGGACCCGTCGATCGAGTTGCGCCTGCAGGAGCTGTTCGGCGTCACCCGCCATCCGGCGGTGGGCGGGCGGCCGCTGCGGATCACGCTGCTGTCGCCGGGCGGCAAGCCGGTGCAGGTGACGATGGACCTGCCGGGGTTCTGGGCTAGCTCCTATGCCGATGTCAGAAAGGACATGCGCGGCCGCTATCCGCGCCATCCGTGGCCCGAGGACCCGACCGCGGCCGATCCGACGGTGCGGGCCAAGCCGCGCGGCACCTAGTCGATGGGGCGGATCAGCTTGGCGTCCAGCACGCGCAGCACCTGGGCCAGGTCGTGGCCGCGTTTCAGGATGCGCCCGTCCATCGCGATCACGGCATAGGCGCCCTGGGCCGCACGCAGCCGAGGACGCTTTTCGATCCGGTAGAGGGGGTGTTCGGCGGCGCGGCGAAAGACGCTGAACACCGCCGCGTCGCGCAGAAAGGACATGCCATAATCGCGCCATTCACCCGCGGCCACGAAGCGGCCGTAGGTCGACAGGATCAGGCTCAGTTCCCTGCGGTCGAACACCACGCGGTCGGCATCGGGCGGGATCGCGTTCATCATGTCGGAATGGTGACAGCCCGCCGCGGCCGGCGCAACGCCAAACGGGTCAGAAGCAGCTGACCTTGGTGATGCGTCCGTTCACGCCGTATTCGATGTTCAGCCGGTCGGGGCGGAAATCGGCGGTGACCATGTCCTCGGGGCCGATGACGCGGGTGCCTAGGGGGAAGTTCATCGCCGACAGGGCCGTGCGGGGCTGGCCGATCAGGCCCTGATAGCCGGCGGCGCCGCATTCGTCGACGACCGGGGGCGGGGTCGGCTCGACATAGGCGGGTTCGCAGGCGGCAAGGGCCGTCGCGGCAAGGATCAGGGCAAACGTGGTCTTGTGCATGTGGGTCATCCGCAATCGATCTTGGTGATGGTGCCGGTCGCATCCAGGCGGAAGACGAGCCGGTCGGGGTCATAGTCCTGGGGTTCGATCCCGCGATACTCGACCACGCGATAGGCGCCGGGCAGGCCGAGCGTCGGGATCGTGCTGCCGGGCTGGCCCACGCTGGAGGCGTAGCTGCTGGCCTTGCACAGGTCGGGCTTGCGTTCGGTCACCCCGGTGATGCCGGTCGTCGCAGCAGGCAGGTCCGCCACCACGGGTGCCGCCGGGAAGGGCGCTGCGGCCGGATAGGGCGCCGTCGGATAGGGGGCCGGTGCGGGTGGCGCATAGGGCGCGGGCGCGGCGGCATAGGGCGCGGGCGCATAGCCGGGCTGGGCCGCATAGGCAGGCCCCGCATAGCCGCCCGCGGGCGGCATGCGGTTCGGCGACGATGCGCAGCCCTGCACGGCCAGCGCCATGCCGGCGGCCATCGCGGCCCGAATCGTCCAGTTCTTGCTGATCATCGCCTGTCACCCCTGCCGGTCCTGTTTCCGGACCTTGTTCCCGCCAGCATAGGCCGCGCCCCCGGCCTTGAGAAGCGGGGTGATGGATCACGTTTCGATCATCGCAGGAATGCAACAGCCCTTGGGCGCGTCGCCCCCTCAGGCGGCCTGCAGGCCGTAGGCCGACAGGAACAGCGCCGCCGCGTCGCGGGCGATCCGCGCGACCTGCGCATCGGGCAGCGTGGTGCCCGTCAGCAGGGCGGGCTGCTGGACCTGCCCGGTGATCAACGCGACCAGCTGGCGGGAGGATTGACCGCTGTCATGGTCGCGGATCTGCCCCGCGGCGATCCAGCCGTCGATGATCTGCGCCAGGGGGGCCGCGACGCGGTTGGCCAAGGCGTCTTCATAGTCGCGCGCGTCGTCGGGAAAGCGCGTCGATTCGGCGGTCATCACCCGCAGCAGGCTGAGCCGCGGTTCCGATAGTGCCCATGTCGCCAGGTCCGACAATACCCGCGGCAGCTCGGTCCGGGCTTGGGACGCGGGGTCGGCCGCGAAGGGCTGCTGGCGGAAGGCGCTGTCCATCGTGGCGCGCAGCACCTCGCGGAACATCAGGGATTTGTCGGGGAAATAGCTGTAGAGCGTCGCCTTGGACACCCGGGCGGACCGGGCGATGTCGTCGACGCTGGCGGCCGCGTAACCGTCGCGCAGAAAGATGACGGCAGCCCCGTCACGGACCTGATCGAACTTGCGGCCCCGCGTGATGCCGGGGGCCGGTGCATGGGTGGTATCGGTCTTCATTCTGCTTCCTTGGTTTCCATCCAAACACCGCGGACAGAGAGGCGGTTTCCCTATCAGCATAATAAATGGTGTGAAAAGGAAAACCCCGGCCGGGCTGCGTGTCGTGCAAAAGCTGCTGGTTTTTATCGCAAACATGGCGCCGTCGGCGACGATCCGCTGTGGCGGCACCGGGCGGATTGGCCTAGCGTGCGGCCATATCGACCTTGCGCCGTCACCAGGAGGAAGCAGCAATGTCCGTCAACACGACCTCGTTCCGGGATTCAGTGGACCGCATGTTCACCCATGCCGCAGGCCTGATGAGCCTTGCGCCGGGGCTGGAGGAGAAGATCCGGGTCTGCAATTCCACCTATACGGTGCGGTTCGGGGTACGGCTGCGCGGCCAGATCCACACCTTTACCGGCTATCGATCGGTCCATTCCGAACACATGGAGCCCGTGAAGGGCGGCATCCGCTATTCGCTGGACGTGAACCAGGACGAGGTCGAGGCGCTGGCAGCCCTGATGACCTACAAATGCGCGCTGGTCGAGGTGCCCTTCGGCGGGTCCAAGGGCGGTCTGNGCATCGACCCCCGCGCCTGGAACGAGGATGAGCTGGAGCGCATCACCCGCCGCTTCACCTATGAGCTGTCGCGCCGCAACCTGATCTCTCCGTCCCAGAACGTGCCCGCGCCCGACATGGGCACCGGAGAGCGCGAGATGGCCTGGATGGCCGACGCCTACAAGCGGCTGCATCCCGACGACATCAACGCCAAGGCCTGCGTCACCGGCAAGCCGCGCACCGCGGGCGGCATCGACGGGCGCGTCGAGGCGACGGGCCGCGGCGTGCAATACGCGCTGCGCGAGTTCTTCCGCCATGACGACGTGATGAAGCAGGCCGGGCTGACCGGCGTGCTGGCAGGCAAGCGCGTGATCGTGCAGGGCCTGGGCAATGTGGGCTATCACGCCGCCCAGTTCCTGTCGGTCGAGGACAAGTGTCTGATCACCGGCGTGATCGAGCGCGACGGCGCCATCACCAACCCGCAGGGCATCAACATCGACGCGCTGCGCGGCCATATCCGCGCGACCGGGGGCATCAAGGGCTTTGCCGGCGGCGACTATCACGAGAACGGCCTGGCGATGCTGGAGCAGGAGTGCGACATCCTGATCCCCGCCGCGGTGGAAAGCGTGATCCACGCCGACAACGCCGAACGCATCAGCTGCAAGCTGATCATCGAGGCGGCGAACGGTCCCGTGACCGCCGACGCGGACGCGATCCTGCGCCGTAAGGGGATCGTGATCATCCCCGACATGTACGCCAATGCCGGCGGCGTGACCGTGTCCTATTTCGAATGGGTCAAGAACCTGTCGCAGATCAGCCTGGGCCGTCTGGAGCGCCGCCACGAGGAGGCCCGCGCCCGCATGATCGTCGAGGAGCTGGAGCGTCTGTCGGCCGATACCGGCCTGAACTGGACCCTGTCCAAGGGCTTCAAGGAGGCGTTTCTGACCGGCGCGGACGAGCTGGAGCTGGTGCGGTCGGGCCTTGACGACACGATGCGCGAGAGCTTCAAGAAGATGAAGGAGGTCTGGATCAGCAATCCCAAGGTCCAGGACATGCGCACCGCGGCCTATGTGGTGGCGATCCGCCGGATCTCGAACGTCTACAACTCTCTGGGGCTTTGAAGAGGACCGCGCGTCAGGGGGGCGCTGCCCCCCGTCCTGCGGACTCCCCCGGGGTATTTTCGGCAAAGAAGAAATCAGGGGCGGGGGGCGGCGGCGCGGCGCAGGCGGTCGTTGATCGCCTGGCCCAGCCCGTGGTCCGGGATCGGCGCGACCGAGATCGGGCGCCCCAGGGCATCGGCACGGCGCAGCAGGTCGAAGAGGCGCGCGGCGGCCTGGGTCAGGTCGCCCGTCTCAGACAGGCTGAACGGGCCGGGGACGCCGAAGGACAGATGCGTCTCTCCGGGGGCGGGGGTCGCGTTCAGGCGCAGCGCCGATTGCGGCGCGTAATGGCTGGACAGCTGTCCGGGCGCGTTCGGGGCCGAAGGGTCGGCGTGATGCGCGGCCAGGGGTTCGCCCAGGGCGGCGGCGATCGCCTCGGCCGGAATGCCGCCGGGACGCAGCAGCGTCGGGCGACCGTCCTGCCAGCCGATGATCGTCGATTCCACGCCGACCGGGCAGGCACCGCCATCCAGTACCGCGGCGATGCGCCCGTCGAGGCCTCCGTCCGGGTGCAGCACATGATCTGCGGTGGTCGGGCTGATCCGCCCCGAGGCATTGGCCGACGGTGCGGCCAGCGGCGCGCCGGATGCGCGCAGCAGCGCCTGCGCCACGGGATGGGCAGGAACGCGAATGCCGATCGTGTCCAGCCCCGCCGTGACCAGCCCCGCGATGCCCGCATCGGTGCGCAGCGGCACCACCAGCGTCAGCGCGCCCGGCCAGAAGGCCCGCGCCAGGGTCAGCGCCTGCGGCGGCAGGTCGGCGACGGCCTGCGCCGCGGACAGGTCCGCCACATGCACGATCAGCGGGTTGAAGCTGGGCCGCCCCTTGGCCTGGTAGATGCCGGCCACCGCCGCCCCGTCGCGCGCGTCGGCGGCCAGACCATAGACCGTCTCGGTCGGGATCGCCACGCAGCGGCCCTGGGCCAGCAGGCGGGCGGCCTGGGCCAGGCCGGCAGGGTCGGGGATCAGTCGCAGGGTCTGCATTCGTGACGCGGGGTTTCGGTTGAGCCTGAAAGGACGGCGGCACAAGATGCCGCCAGCGCCCGTTGATAGACGCGCCGCGGCCCGATGCCAAGGCGCCAGGAGGAGAACCCGATGACCTACAAGGCCCCGACAGCCCAGATCGACTTCATCCTGACCCATGTCGTCCCCTTCGCCGACCTGGCCCGGACCGACCGCTTTGCCGAGGCCACGGCCGAGACCGCGACCGCCATCCTGTCCGAGGCCGGCAAGCTGGCCCAGAACGTTCTGGCGCCGCTGAACCGGGGCAGCGACCAGACCCCCGCGCGGCTGGAGAACGGCGTGGTGCGATCCTCGCCCGGCTTTGCCGACGGGTTCCGGGCGATTGCGGAGGGGGGCTGGGTCGGCGTGTCGGCCGATCCGGAATACGGCGGCATGGGCCTGCCGCAGGCCCTGAACATGGCCGTGGCCGAGATGATGTCGGGCGCCTGCCTGTCCTTGCAGCTGAACCCGCTGCTGACCCAGGGCCAGATCGAGGCGCTGGAGCATCACGCCAGCGACGATCTGAAGGCGCGCTATCTGCCCAAGCTGATCAGCGGCGAATGGTCGGGCACGATGAACCTGACCGAACCGGGCGCGGGCAGCGACGTGGGTGCGCTGACCACCCGGGCGGAACCGGCGGGCGACGGCACCTATCGGATCAGCGGGCAGAAGATCTACATCACCTGGGGCGACAGCGACGTCACGTCGAACGTCTGCCACCTGGTGCTGGCGCGTCTGCCGGGCGCGCCCAAGGGGACGCGCGGCATCAGCCTGTTCATGGTCCCCAAGCTGATCCCCGACGATCAGGGCAATCCGGGCCTGGCCAACAGCCTGAAGGTCGTCAGCCTGGAGGAGAAGCTGGGCATCCATGGCAGCCCGACCTGCGTCATGTCCTATGACGGCGCCACCGGCTGGCTGGTCGGCGAGGAGAACAAGGGCATGGCGGCGATGTTCACGATGATGAACGTGGCCCGCCTTGGCGTCGGCATGCAGGGCGTGGGCGTGGCCGAGGCCGCGCTGCAGAAGGCCGTGGCCTATGCGGTGGACCGCAACCAGATGGGGCCGATCATCGGCCATCCCGATGTGCGCCGGATGCTGGCCACCGCGCAGGCCGAGGTCTTTGCCGCCCGCGCCATCGGCCTGGCCTGCGCCACCGCCATCGACATGGACCGCGCCACGGGGGATGCCGATCAGGCCGCCCGCGCGGCCTTCCTGACGCCGATCGCCAAGGCCTATGGCACCGACGTGGGCATCCGCGTGGCCGACATGGGCGTGCAGGTGCATGGCGGCATGGGCTATGTCGAGGAGACGGGCGCCGCGCAGTATCTGCGCGACGTGCGCATCACCTCGATCTACGAGGGCACGAACGGCATCCAGGCGATGGATCTGGTCGGACGCAAGCTGTCGGACGGCGGAGAGGCCGCGATGCGTCTGCTGGATGAGGTGCTGGACGGGGCCAAGGCCGCGCAGTCCGCGCATCCCGAGCTGGCCCACCAGCTGTGGCAGGCCGCCGAGACCCTGCGCGAGGCGACCCAGGCCCTGCTGGAGCGTGACATGGCCGACCGTTTCGCGGGCGCGGTCGCCTATCTGACCGCCTTTGCGCGGGTGCTGGGCGGGCATTACCACCTGCGCGCGGCGCTGAAGGGCGGACCGGCGCATCTGGCGCTGGCGCGGGTCTTCATGGCGCGCGTCCTGCCGCGGTTCACCGGCGATCTGGCCGAGGCGCAGGCGGGCCAGGGCGAACCGAACGCCACCGTCGCCCCGGGCGTCTTGTGGATGCGCCTGCCGCTGCCGATGAAGCTGGACCATGTCAACGTCTATGCGTTTGACGATCCCGACGGCTGGACGGTGGTCGATACCGGCTTTGACACGGCGCGCACGCGCGAGATCTGGCAGGTGCTGCTGGACGGGCCGCTGCAGGGGCGGCCGGTCGTGCGGGTGATCGGCACGCATCACCATCCCGACCATATCGGGCTGGCCGGCTGGTTCATGGAACGGGGCGCCGACCTGTGGATCAGCCGCACCGCATGGCTGATGGCGCGGATGCTGGTCCTGGACGTGCAGGACCGTGCCAGCCCGCAGGCGCTGGCGTTTTGGCGGCGGGCCGGGATGGCGGCCGAGATGCTGGACCGGCGCGCCAGCGACCGGCCCTTCAACTTTGCCGACGTGGTCCACCCGCTGCCTTTGGGCTTCACCCGCCTGGTCGAGGGCGACACGGTGACCTTCGGCGGAAGGCGCTGGCGGGTGGCGATGGGGCATGGCCATGCGCCCTGCCACGCGACGCTGTGGTCGCAGGATTGCGATCTGGTCATCGGCGGCGACCAGCTGCTGCCGTCGATCTCTCCGAACCTGGGGGTCTATCCGACCGAGCCCGAGGCCGACCCGGTCGGCGAGTGGCTGGAAAGCTGCACCCGGCTGGCGGCGCTGGCGCGGGCCGACCATCTGGTGCTGCCGGGACACAAGCTGCCCTTCACCGGGCTGCCCTTCCGGCTGGAACAGCTGATCCAGAACCACCGCGCCGGGCTGGACCGGCTGGCGCAGGCCCTGGCGGACGGCCCGCGCACCGCGGTCGGGTGTTTCGACATCCTGTTCCGCCGCCGCATCGGCGAGGCCGAGTACGGACTGGCCATGGTCGAGGCCGTGGCCCATGTGAACCACCTGCACCGCGCCGGGCGCATCCGGCCTGTGGGCGAAACGCAGGGTGCGGTGCTGTGGGGGGCGTGACAGCTGCGCCGCTTTCCGCTATCGCAGGATGAACGCAAACCGATGGGGCAGTGATGGCCGACTACGACAACAAACCCGAAGCGACCCAGGGAACGATGGACCTGACCGACCACAAGAAGACCTTCGCGGGCTTCATCCGCGGATCCACCTGGGTCATCGTCGGATCGCTGGCGGTCCTGGTCTTCATGGCCCTGACGAACGCCTGATCGGACGGGCGGGGACATGAAGCGACGCGTCTTCCTGGCGGCCACGCTGCCGGTCGTGCTGACCGCCTGCGGGGCCGACAACATCTGGGCCAGCGACGAAGCCGTGCGCGACGCGCGCTATGTGTCCGCCACGCCGACCTCGATCACGCTGTTCACGGTGATCGGCATCCCGCGCGGCGAGGGGGGCCATTCGGCGCTGATGTTCAACGGCAGCCAGCGCGTGATCTATGATCCCGCCGGCAGCTGGAGCCATCCGCGCATTCCCGAACGGCGCGACGTGCTTTACGGCATCACCGACAACTTCAAGAACTTCTACATCGATTACCACGCGCGCGAGACCTATTGGGTGGCCGAGGACACGATCCTGGTTCCGCGCGAGGTGGCCGACCTGGCGATCCGCCGGGCCGAGGCCAACGGTTCCGCCAACAAGAGCTTTTGCGCGATCGAATCGGGCAACGTCCTGTCCGGCGTGCCGGGGTTCGAGACGGTGCCGCGGGGGTTCTCTCCGCTGAAGCTGCGCGAATGGTTCCTGCGCCAGCCGGGCGTGGTGTCCAAGCGTCACTATGACGGCGACCCGGCCAACAACCACGACGTCCTGCTGCGTCAGAAGGACGGGACGATCGGCGGTTACAGAAGGTAAAGCAGGCCCGCCAGCGTGATGCCCCCGGCCAGGATGGCCAGCATCACGTTGCGGGTCAGCACGCCCACCGCCACGGTCGCGGCGGCGGCGGCCATGCGGGCCGGATCGGCATTGCCGCCGGTCGCGGCGGGCCAGACGACCAGCGGCGCGACCAGCGCGGGCAGCACCGCCACCGGGGTATAGCGCAGCATCCGCAGCATCCAGTTCGGCAGGTCGCGGTCGCCCAGCGCGCCCAGGAACGACCAGCGGATCAGGTAGGTGCCGACGCCCAGCACCGCGATGATGACCCAGATCTCAGTCGCGGACGCCTGCATCGCGCGCCTCCTTGCGTTCGGTGCGGATCTCGACCAGGGCGCCGGTGGCCATGCCCAGGGGCGCGGCCATCAGCAGGCCCAGCCCCGACGGCAGCCCCGCCAGCGCCAGCGCCGCGACGATCGCGACAAAGCAGGCGGCCAGATGCGCAGGCGTGCGCAGCATCGGCGCGATCATCGCCAGGAAGGTGATGGGCATCGCGAAATCCAGCGCGATCCCCTCGGGGATGGCCTGGCCCACGGTGGCGCCCGCCCAGGTGGCAATCATCCACGGCACGCACAAGACCAGCGCCGTGCCGCCGAAATAGGCCAGCCGCTGCGCGATGGTCAGGCGCGGATACTGTTCGTAATGCTGGATCGACAGCGCATAGCTTTGGTCGATCAGCGCATAGGCGACCCATGCCTTGTGGCCGGGTGTCGCGTCCCGCAGCCACGGCAGCAGGGACGCCGAATACATCGCCATGCGCAGGTTCACCGCCAGCCCGGACAGGATCACGATCAGCGCCGGCGCATTGTCGGTCAGCAGCTGCACCGCCGTGAACTGCGACGCGCCCGCCAGGACCAGCACCGAAAACCCCATGACCTGCGCCAGGTTCAGCCCGGCCTCGGTCGCGACCACGCCGAACAGCACCGCAAAGGGCACGATCACCACCAGGAAGGGCAGCGACTGGACGATGCCGTGGCGGAACGCGGCGGCCGGCGTCCGGGCCAATACGCGGATTGCCGCCTGATCGGCGGCGGCTTGCCGGGCCGAGGGCCTGGGTTCGGGGGCGGGGGACATGGCGCTTTCGTCTTCCTGCGTTTCGCGGCACCTTGCTTGCACGACACGCAAGGCAAGACAAGGCCAGCCGATGCAGATCCTGCACCCGATCCCCGACAGCCTGCTGCCCGCCGCGGCGGCGCTGTGGCGCGCGCATTTTGGGCGNGGACGCTGGCCTGCGCGGGTCCGCGCCGGGCATGGCGTGGTGGCGGTGGATGCATCCGGGGCGGTCTGCGGGGTGATGGGTCTGCGCGACGGTGCCGGCGGGNTCGCGCAGGGCGGCGCGGGGCTGTCAGGCTGGCTGTTCCGCGCGGCGCCGCCCACGGGCGATCTGGTCATCGACGGGCTTGCCGTCACCGACACCCGGCAGGGCACGGGGCGCGCGTTGATCGAGGCGGGGGCGCTGGTCGCCGCCCGCGACGGCCGCCCCGGCCTGCGGGCCGAGGTGCGCGCCCGCAACCGGGGCGCGCTGGCCTTCTACGACAGGGTGGGGTTTTCGGACCGGGGGCGGGGCCGGTATGGCCTGCCCTGGTGGGGGCAGGTCCATCTGTTGCACCTGAGCGTCTAGCCGAAGACGCCCGACACGCGGCCCAGCAGCATGAAGGCGCGCGACGACCGGCTGTCGGCCAGCACGGCGATCTGCAGGTCGTCCAGTTCCGGTACCAGGCGGGCCGTCAGCCCGTCGAAATGGCGCAGGAAGTGATGCGCGGTGTCGCGAAAGATCTCGTCCTCGCGCAGCATGGTGGCGGCGATCTCCAGCGCGGGCTGGTGGTGGATGCCGCCCAGGGCAGCGACGGCGCTGCCGCGTTCACCGGCGGCATAGCGGCGCCAGACGTCGGGGCGGGCCATCTCTGGCGGCAGGTCATCCATGTAGACATCCTGGCCCGCCATCAGCGTCACGACATCCTGCGCGGCGCGCAGCACCTTGGAATGCGCGGGGTCCTTCAGCGCATGACGCAGGGCGTCGATCGCGTCGACATCGTCGGGACCGTCGGGAAAGTTCAGCGCCCGGATCAGGGTCGTGGCGTCCACCGGGGCGCCCTGGGCCTCGAACCGCAGGGCGGCCTGGCGCTGATCGGCGGTCTGGCGGGGCTTGGGCAGCGGGGCGGCGGGGCGCGGCGCGGCGGCCGGCTGCGGTTCGGCGGGGGCTGCGGCGGGGGGGGGTGCGGCGCGGGGGGCGGGCGGCGGCAGGTCGCCCACCGGGGCTGCCTCGCCGCGCAGATGCGTCAGTCGGGCGCGCAGGTCCTCGGCCTCGGCGCGCAGGATGGCCAGTTGGCGGGCCAGCGACACGCCCAGCCAGATCAGCGCCAGCGGCAGGACCGTCCCCATGATCGAGACGAGGCGCGCCACGCCCGACGGGCCGCCATCGGTGCCCGCGGGCCCAAGCAGCCAGAACAGCGCGACCAGGAACAGCCAGACGCCGGTCAAGGTAAAGCCGACCGTGGTCAGGCGGTCGCGGTTGGCCAGGCTGGCGATGCGTGCAATCAGGGACATGGCGTCATCCGTACCGGATCTCGACGATTTCATAGCTGCGCTGGCCGCCGGGGGTGGTCACCTCGACGCTGTCGCCCTCGTCCTTGCCGATCAGCGCGCGCGCCAAAGGAGAGCGGATGTTCAGCAGCCCGCGCTCGATGTCGGCCTCGGCCTCGCCCACGATCTGATAGTTTCGCTCTTCCTCGGTGTCCTCGTCGATCAGCTTGACGCGGGCGCCGAACTTGATGCTGCCCGACAGTTTCGCGGGGTCGATGACCTCGGCGCGCGACAGCAGGCTCTCCAGCTCCTTGATGCGCCCCTCGACGAAGCCCTGCTTTTCGCGGGCGGCGTGGTATTCGGCGTTCTCCGACAGGTCGCCATGTTCGCGCGCTTCGGCAATGGCGCGGATGATGGCGGGACGTTCCTTGGATTTCAGCTGCCCCAGTTCGCGTTCCAGCGCTGCCGCGCCGGTGGGGGTCATCGGTATCTTTTCCATCGCTGCCCTGGTCCTTGTTGGGATGCGTTTGTCCTGCGGGTGCCAAACCAACGCCCCTGCCATTGCGGAATGGCAGGGGCGCGGAAGCTGATCGGGGACATGGTCACCAAAATGACGCTCAATGCAAGCCTGCATGGCCCGAATCGCGCAATCGCACGCGGCCAACCGCCGCGTCACGATTGCCCCCGCCCGCCGGGGTCGCTATCTGTTTGGCAGCCAGATTGCCACGGAGGGGGCCCCAGCACATGACAGACCAGACCGAGATCGTTCGCGAATCGATGGAATACGACGTCGTGATCGTGGGCGCGGGGCCGGCGGGCCTGTCGGCCGCGATCCGGCTGAAGCAGATCGACGCCGAACTGTCCGTCGTGGTCCTGGAAAAGGGCTCGGAGGTGGGCGCCCACATCCTGTCGGGTGCAGTTCTGGACCCCTGCGGGCTGGACCGGCTGATCCTCGACTGGCGCGACAAGGGCGCCCCGGTCACCACCGAGGTGACCGACGACAACTTCTATGTCCTGGGCGAGGCGGGGCAGGTGCGCGTGCCGAACTGGCCGATGCCGCCGCTGATGTCGAACCACGGCAACTACATCGTCAGCATGGGCAATGTCTGCCGCTGGCTGGCCGAACAGGCCGAGGCCCTGGGGGTCGAGATCTTCCCCGGCATGGCCGCCAGCCAGGTGGTCTGGGACGGGGATCGCGTGAAGGGTGTCGTCGCCGGAGAGTTCGGTCGCGAACCCGACGGCAGCATCGGCGACGGATACGAGCCGGGGATGGAGCTGCACGGCAAGTACGTCTTCATCGCCGAAGGCGTGCGCGGCAGCCTGGCCAAGCAGATCGATGCGCGGCTGAACCTGTCGGCCCATGGCGATCCGCAGAAGTTCGGCCTGGGCATGAAGGAGATCTGGGAGGTTTCTCCCGACAAGTTCCACAAGGGTCGCGTCGTGCACACGATGGGCTGGCCCCTGGGCAAGAATGCCGGCGGCGGCAGCTTCATCTATCACCTCGAGAACAACCAGGTGCTGGTCGGCTTCGTGGTTCACCTGAACTATGCCAATCCGTACCTGTATCCCTACATGGAGTTCCAGCGCTTCAAGCACCATCCGATGGTCGCGGACCTCTTGGAGGGGGCCAAGCGCATCAGCTATGGCGCCCGTGCCATCACCGAGGGCGGCTGGCAGTCGCTGCCGCAGCTGTCCTTCGACGGCGGCGTGCTGCTGGGCTGTTCGGCGGGCATGGTCAACGTGCCGCGCATCAAGGGCAACCACAACGCGATGCTCTCGGGGATCGAGGCTGCCGATGCCGCCGCCGCCGCGATCAAGGCGGGGCGCGAGGGCGACCGGCTGACCGATTACGACGGCGCGGTGCGCGGCGGTGCCATCGGTGCCGACCTGAAGCGCGTGCGCAACGTCAAGCCGATCTGGTCGCGCCTTGGCCTGTCGGCCAGCCTGATGCTGGGTGCGGTGGACATGTGGACCGCCAACCTGACCGGCTGGAACCCCCTGGGCACCTGGAGCCACGGCAAGTCGGACGCCGCCGCCACCGGCAAGGCGCGCGATCACAAGCCGATCGACTATCCGCGCCCGGATGGCAAGCTGTCCTTCGACCGGCTGACCAACGTGGCGTTTTCCTTTACCAACCACGAGGAAAGCCAGCCCTGCCACCTGAAGCTGCGCGACCCTTCGGTGCCGATCGCGGTGAACCTGCCGGAATATGCCGAACCCGCGCAGCGCTATTGCCCCGCAGGCGTCTATGAGGTGGTCGAGGATGCGTCGGGCCCGCGCTTCGTCATCAACTTCCAGAACTGCGTCCACTGCAAGACCTGCGACATCAAGGATCCCAGCCAGAACATCGTCTGGACCACCCCACAGGGCGGAGACGGGCCGAACTATCCCAACATGTGACCGTGGTCCGATAAGGCGGGTCGGGGCGGGTTCCTTGCCCCGACCTGCAGGTGGCTTGCCGCCTTGCGCCCCGTGCCGGGGCGGTATGGCCCGTCTAGCCGCTGCGGCAGGTTCCGGCCCTTGCATCAGGGGCGCCCCTCAGGTCGCTGTCACAGGCGATCTTTCGGGCACGGGACCGGGACTGCGCATCCTCGCAGGTCTGGACCATCTTTTGCAGGATGGCGCAGATCTGGGGGTCGATGATCGTCATGACATGCTCCTCTTGGTCAGAAATGCACGCAGAGCGTGTATTGAACCATACAGTTCGGCCATTTGGCTAGATCAAACTCACCCGATCGGCGGATTGTCGTAGGCGCGGGCGCCGCGATCGCAGTCCGGGCAGATGGCTGTACAAATAGCCAAGTGCGCAAAATGGACAAACGGGGGTACACACATCGTGTAGTTGTTCGAGGTATCGAGTATGCAAGGTGTTCCGACGGAAACGACGTTTCGGCTGTCCATGTCCGACAAGGACTGGGAGATCATCGACACGGCGCTGACGGCTTATTCCCACAATGCGGTCTATCGTGACCTGCGCGACAAGCTGGACATGCAGGTCGCCATGGTCCGCGCGCTGGACGGTGCGACGCGCAGCGCCAAGGTCGCCGGCCACCGCGACGCACGCGACGACAGGGCGCGGACCCCGGCCGGGCCGCGTCAGGATCGCCGCTCGACCGCATAGGCCGGCGGGATCGCGATCAATCCAGGCGGGGCCGTCTGCGATGCAGGGCAGGCGGCGTCGGTGCCTGGACGGTGTCCGACCTGGGTACGTTATGCCTTCGAAATCACTTGATGGAAGGTGGCATTCGGTATCCAACTCTGCGGATCAAAGCATCGCGCAGGAGGTGGCAAGTTATGCCCCGTATGACGCTGACGGGAATGCCGGGCACCACCCGGTCGTTCTCAGTTTCGAGGCCGACACCCGGTTCACCATCGAGAACGGACCCGAGGGGGCGACCATCCTTGGCCTGCATCGGCAGGGGTCCCAGCAGATCGTCCATGTCCGCGAGACGCGCGATCAGATCATCGCGGCCCGCGCGGCAGCGCTGTCGAACGCGCCGTCCCGGTAGCCCGCAGGGCGTCAGGCCGGATCGCCGGTCATCTGGTGCAGGGCGTCGATGATCTGGTCCGTGGGATAGGGCTTTGGAAAGAACCGCGCACCGGGCGGCAGGTCGGCGTCCCTGACGCCCAGGATCCCCGACGCGACGATGATGCGGATGTCGGGCCAGGTGGCGCTGACATGGGCGGCCAGCTTCAGGCCGTTCATCGATCCGGGCATCTCGACATCGGTGAACAGGATGGCGATGTCGGAGGTGCCGTTCAGCGTGGCCAGCGCGGCGTCGGCCGACTTGGCCTCGTAGGTCCGAAAGCCCGCGTCGTGCATCATGTCGACGGCTTCCATCCGGATCAGGATTTCGTCCTCGACGACAAGGACGGCGTTGCGGGGCTGGGACATGATGGTTCTTCCGGGGATGGGGTGGCGGACGCTCAGTCCTGCTGCGTCAGGCCGGTCAGTGGTGATGTCAGTTCGAAACGCAAACCGCCGGGGTCATAATCCAGTTCCGCGATCCCGTCGAAGTATCCCGCCAAGGCCTGTTCGATCATCCGGCTGCCAAAGCCCTGGCGGCGGGGCGGGGTGACGGTCGGCCCGCCATGTTCCTGCCAGGACAGGCGAAATCCGACAGGCTCCGCGTCGTCGTCGCGGTCCCACCGGACCTGGACATGGCCCGTCTCGGCGGACAGGGCGCCGTATTTCATCGCGTTGGTGGCCAGTTCGTGCAGCGCCATGGTCAGAGCCAGTGCCTGCTTGGACCCCAGGGCCAGGTCCGGCCCCGCGACCCGGAAGCGGTCCGCGCTCATGCGGTGGGGGCCCAGGGCCGCCTCGACCACCTCGGTGATGGCGGTTTCGGTCCAGGTCGCCTTGACCAGGCGGTCATGGGCCCGCGCCATGATGCCGATGCGCGACTGGATGGACATGCGGGCCTGGTCCAGCGTCTCGGCCTGGCGCAGGGTCTGCGAGACGATGGAATGCACCATCGCCATCGAGTTCTTGACCCGGTGGTTCATCTCTCCCAGCATCAGCTGAAGCTGTTCCTCGACCACCTTGATGCGGTTGATGTCCGTGCAGCTGCCGTACCAGCGGGTGATCCGCCCCGTCGCATCGCGGACCGGCTTGGCGCGACCCAAGACCCACCGGTATTCGCCGGACCGGTGCCGCAGTCGATACTCGATCTCGTAGGGCTGGCCGGTCTCCAGGCTTTGACGCCAGCGCGCCCATGTGCGGTCCTGATCGTCGGGATGGAACATCCCGGCCCAGGCCTCGCCGTCGGTCGAGCCTTCGGGCACGCCGGTGAATTCGTACCAACGGTGGTTGTAATAGTCGTGAAAGCCGTCCGGGCGGGTCGACCAGATCATCTGGTCGACGGAATCGGCGATGGCGTGGAACTTGGCCTCGCTGTCGTGCAGCTGCGCCTCGCGGGTCTGCAGCTCGTGCATGCGGTCGCGCGCCTCGTACTGCCGCGCGCGGGCCTTGAGGGCAGAGCGGACCGCGCGCACCAGTTCCTCCGCGTGCAGCGGCCGCGACAGCAGCACCCCGTTCTGCAGCGCGTCGATGCGGGCCTTGGCCCGGTCCGATCGGTGCCGCGACGTCCCGTTCGCCAGGACGATGAAGGGAACGTCCGACCAGGACGGCTGATCGGCCAGGGCCTGCTGCAGCAGCCCCTCATCCGCGGCGACCAGGGCCTCCTCGGTGACCAGGGCCACGCCGATGGTTGCTCCGACCAGCCCCGCCAGCGCGGGCAGGTCCCGTGCCTGGACCGAGGCGATGCCGACCTTGTCCAGAAGCGCCGCGGCCACGGCGGCGTCGCGGCCCCGCGGCGCAAGGATCGCCACCGCAAGGGCCAGGTCGTCGCGCGCGGTCGACCCGTCGGTCACCGTGCCCGGTCCCTCTGCGGATCGGTCGCCATCAGGTCGTTCTCGGTGCCCACCAGCACCGGGGTCCCGGACAGGATGCCCGAAAAGCCCCGGATCGGTGCGCCGATGACGATGCCGCCCCCGTCGATCCGCAATTCGCGGATCGTGCGTTCGTGGTCCGACGTGCGCGTCTTGATCACCGCGATCGACTTCCGCACCTCTCCGTCGGCCTCGAAAAAGCGCAGCATCATCATCGTGTCGGCCAGATAGCTGATGTCCAGGTCCGACCGCAGATCGCCGGTCACCCCGTGCTGACCCAGGATCATCAGCGAGACCACGCCCTGCTGGGCCAGATAGCTGAGCAGTTCGTGCATCTGCAGCACCAGGAAATTGTCGCTTGGCATCGCGTGCAGATAGGCGTTCAGGCTGTCGATCACGACCAGTCCGACATCGTCCTTCTCGACCGCGCTGCGGACGGCGCTGGCGAACTCTCCGGGGGACAGTTCGGCCGGGTCGATCTGGCGGATCGTCAGCAGGCCGGCGTCGATGAACGGCTGCAGGTCCATGTTCAGCACCCTGGATCGGGTCATCAGCGTGGCCAGCCGTTCGTCGAACAGGAAATAGGCCGCCTTCTGGCCACGCTGCAGGGCCGAGATCATGCAGCGCACGGCGGTCGTCGTCTTGCCCACCCCGGCAGGCCCCGCCAACAGCGTGTTGGTTCCGGGAAACAGGCCGTCGCCCAGCAGCGCATCCAGACCGGCAAGCCCCGTGGTCACCGGTTCGGCCGAAAAGCGGCGGTGGTGATCGGCCGCGATCAGGCGCGGATAGACGCGGATGCCGCCGCGTTCGATGGTAAAGTCGTGATAGCCGCCGTGATATTTCAGGCCGCGCATCTTGACGACCCGCAGCCTGCGGCGCTCCGAGCCGAAATCGTTGGCCAGCTGCTCCAGCGAGATGACGCCATGCGCGATCGAATGCAGCTGCAGGTCGCCGGGTTCGGCCGTGCGGTCGTCCAGCATCAGCACGGTGCAGTTCCGGCGCGCGAAGAAATGCTTCAACGCCAGGATCTGGCGGCGATAGCGCAGCGGGTTCTGCGCCAGCAGGCGCAGTTCCGACAGGCTGTCCAGCACCACGCGCACCGGGTCGGTCCGGTCCACCAGATCGAAGATGCCGCGCACCGTCTCTCCCAGCTCCACCTCGCTGGGATGCAGAAGCGACTGTTCGTGGTCGATGCCAAACTCGTCTTCGGCGATCATCTCGAAGACGTCGATGCCGTCCAACGTCAGGTCATGCGACCGCGCGACGGCCCGCAGCTCTGTCTCGGTCTCGGACAAGGTGATATAGAGGCCGCGGTCACCCGCCTGGCGCCCCTCCATCAGGAACTTCAGCGCCAGCGTGGTCTTGCCCGATCCGGGCGTGCCCTCGACAAGATACAGCCGCGATGGCGTCAGCCCGCCCAGCAGCACGGCATCCAGGCCGGGGGTTCCGGTGCGAAAGCGCGCGTCGATGTCCGCGCCTGCTGTTTCCTGGCTCATCTGCTGTCCCATGCCTTGGATGGTATCGGCCCGTGCGCGCCCCGGACACAAGGCGGATTCCTGTCCCGACCGGGTGCCGGTCGTCAAGCGCCAAAGGCGCAGTCTGATCATCACGCCTAATCCGTCGCCGCGGACAGCTCCACCTGATAAAGGATGGTCCTGGCACGGGACCGATGCCTGGACCTGCATCGATGCCGGTTTCGGATCATCCCGGCAACTGGCGCGCGATTTCTCGGGAACCCGGTTTACCGAAGGGCGTTGCCCTTGACGGTCACATGCGCGCACGACGCCGACCGGCCCTGATCCGAAAGCGAGGAAGCCATCATGATCACCCTGACCGTGAACGGGACGGAACACAGTTTCGATGGCGATCCCGAAATGCCGCTGCTGTGGTATCTGCGCGACGAATTGGGACTGACCGGCACCAAGTTCGGCTGCGGCATCGCCCAATGCGGCGCCTGCACGATCCATCTGGACGGCTATCCGACCTTTGCCTGCATCACCCCCATCTCGATCGCGGACGGGTCGGACGTCCGCACGATCGAAGGTCTGGCCGAGAACGGCGACCACCCCGTTCAGGTCGCCTGGCGTGACCTGAACGTGTCGCAATGCGGTTATTGCCAGGCGGGGCAGATCATGCAGGCCGCGGCGCTGGTGGATTCCACCCCTGACCTGACCGACGAGGACATCGACACGGTGATGAGCGCGAACCTGTGCCGCTGCGGCACCTATCCGCGCATCCGCGCCGCCATCAAGCAGGCCGCCGAAGCGAGGACCGAATGATGTCGAACCGCGTCCCCGAATCCCTCCGCATCGCCAATGTCAGCCGCCGGTCCCTGCTGCTGGGCATGGGGGCCGGCAGCCTGGTTCTTTCCATCGGGCTGCCCCGCCCGGGCCGCGCGCAGGACGCGCCTGTCCAGTTCGGCGCCGACGCGATGCCCAACGGCTGGCGCGACGATCCGAACGTCTTCGTCTCGATCGGCGAGGACGGTATCGTCACCGTGACCGTCCACCGTTCCGAGATGGGGCAGGGCGTGCGCACCTCGATCGCGATGGTCGTGGCGGACGAGCTGGAAGCCGACTGGGACATGGTCCGCGTGACCCAGGCCCCCGGCAACGAGCCGCGCTATGGCAACCAGGACACCGACGGCTCGCGCAGCCTGCGGCATTTCTTCGGCCCGATGCGCCGTGCCGGGGCCTCGGCCCGGACCATGCTGGAGCAGGCGGCGGCCGAGGCGTGGGACGTGCCCCTGTCCGAAGTGCGCGCCGAGGGGCATGTCGTACGTCATGCCGGATCGGACCGCACGATGGGCTTTGGCGAACTGGCCGCCGCCGCCGCCGCCCTGCCGGTTCCCGACCGCGAGGGCCTGCGCCTGAAGGACCCCGCGACGTTCCGTTACGTCGGCAAGGCCGATATCGGGCTGGTCGACAATGACGACATCACCCGCGGCACCACGACCTATGGGATCGACGTGCGCCGCGAAGGCATGCTGTATGCCGTCATCGCCCGCCCGCCGGTCTTTGGCGGCAGCGTGGCCAGCCTGGACGACAGCGCCGCCCTGCAGGTGCCCGGGGTCGAGCGCATCGTGCGGCTGGACCCGCCCGCCATCCCCGCGGAATTCCAGCCGCTTGGCGGTGTCGCGGTCATTGCCCGCAACACCTGGGCCGCCATCAAGGGGCGCGAAGCGCTGGTCATCGAATGGGAGGACGGGCCGCATGCCGCCTATTCCTCGGATGACTTCAGGGCAGAGCTTGAGGCGGCGGTGCAGACCGGCGACGGCAAGCTGATCCTGAACCGGGGCGACGTCGACGCGGCCCTGGCCGAGGCAGAGACCCGCGTGGTCGCCGAATACTATATTCCCCACCTGGCGCAGGCCCCGATGGAGCCGCCAGCCGCCGTGGCCGATGTGCGCGACGGGTCCTGCGAAGTCTGGGCCTGCGTGCAGGCGCCGCAGGTCACCCGCCTGCGCTTGGCACAGCGGATGGAACTGCCCGAGGAGGATGTGACCGTCAACGTCACCCTGCTGGGCGGTGGTTTCGGCCGCAAGTCCAAGCCCGACTTCGTGCTGGAGGCCGCGATCCTCAGCCGCGAGATGGGCGCCCCGGTCAAGCTGACCTGGACGCGCGAGGACGACCTGCACCACAGCTATTACCACACCGTCTCGGTCGAACGGCTGGAGGCGGGGCTGGACGCACAGGGCAAGGCCGTGGCCTGGCTGCACCGCACCGCCGCCCCCACGATCGGGTCGATCTTTGCCCCTGACCCCAAGGAAAAGCTGCCGTTCGAGCTGGGCATGGGGCTGACCAACATGCCCCTGGACATCCCCAACGTCCGGGCCGAGAACCCGCAGGCCCCGGCCCATGTGCGCATCGGCTGGTACCGGTCGGTGTCCAACATCCCGCATGCCTTCGCTATCCAGTCCTTCATCGCAGAACTGGCGGCGGCGGCGGGGCGCGATCCGCTGGAATACCTGCTGGAGACGATCGGCCCCGCCCGCCTCATCGACCCGAGCGAGATCGGCGATGTCTGGAACTATGGCGAGGACCCGGCGCGCTATCCCATCGACACCGGACGCCTACGGGCGGTCACCGAAACCGTGGCCGAGGCGATCGGATGGGGTCGCCAGATGCCCGCCGGCAGCGGCCTGGGCATTGCCGCGCATTACAGCTTTGTCAGCCATGTCGCCGTGGCGGCCGAGGTCGAGGTCGTGGACGGCGCGGTGCGCATTCCGCGCGTCGAGATCGCCATCGACTGCGGCGCGCACGTTAATCCCGACCGCATCCGCTCTCAGATGGAGGGGGCGGTCATCATGGGCGCGGGGCAGGCCCTGACGGCCGAGATCACCTTCCAGGACGGGCGCGCGCAGCAGGACAACTTTGACACCTACCTGATCCCCCGCATGGAGACCGCGCCGCGGGAGATCAACGTGCATCTCGTGTCCTCGGGCGGCTATGACCAGCCTTTGGGGGGCGTCGGGGAACCGGGCCTGCCGCCCGTCGCCCCGGCCATCGTCAACGCGATCTTTGCCGCGACGGGCACCCGCATCCGCCGCCTGCCGGTGGCCGATCAACTTCGCAGCTGAGGACATGTCCATGACCCTGAAACAGATGCTTCTGGCCGGCGGCCTTGCTGTCCTGGCCGGTCCGGCGCTGGCGGATTGCGCCGACCGGATCACCTTCCTCGAAGAGGCGCTGGACGATGCGTCGCGGCTGGCCATCTCGGCCTCGACGGGCGGGCAGGGGGTCGCGGGCGCCCGCGAGGCCCAGGCCGTGACCGAGGAGACGGCAGAGGAACCCGTCCCCTATCAGGACGACGCCGCCGCGGCGGTCGAGGAGGCCGACGAGGCCGGGGACGGTGGCGAGGAGCTGATCGAGGCGCGTGCCCGCCTGGGCGAAGCCCGCACCCTGGCCCAGGATGGGGACGAGGAGGCCTGCACCCGGCAGATCAAGGAGATCCTTGTCGGTCTGATCGACGGGTGACCCGGCAGGCGCGGCCTAGTCCGAATGGAACACCTCGGTCAGGCCCGCCCACCACTCACCAGGGGCTCGCGTGTCCAGCGGGCGCTGCATCGGGCCGCACAGCGCCCACCAGTCGCGCGTCACCGGATCGGCGGCAATGGCCGCATCATCGGCCGCGAAATCGGTGCCGCGATATTCCCAATAGCTGAACAGCAGGTTCTCTGGCCGGCGCAGGAAGATCGAATAGTTGGTGATATGCGACCGCGACAGCCGGTCCAGCACCGCGGGCTAGACATCGGCATGCAGGCGGGTATATTCGTCGATCCGGTCCGGATCGATCCCGATGACATGGGCCATGCGTTTCATGGGCGCTGTTCCTTCGCGTTAAGGTCATAGAAGCGGATGGCCGTCTGCCCAAAGACCTGCGCGCGATCGGCATCGGACAGGTCCGCGCACAGGGTCTGCGCGACCTGCAGCCAGTCGGCATAGGTGCCCGCAAGCTCCAGAACTGGCCAGTCGCTGCCCCACATCAGCCGTTCGGGGCCGAAGGCCTGCAGAACATGGTCGAAGACCGGGCGCAGGGTGTCTGCGGACCAGCCGGGCCCGAATTCGTTGGCCAGCCCCGACAGCTTGCAGACCACCTGCGGGTGGGCGGCCAGGGCGTCGATGCCCCGGCGCCAGTCCGGTCCGGGGTCCGTGCCGTCAAAGACGGGCTTGGAGCAGTGATCGATCACGATGGGCAGGGACGGCACCCGCCCGGCCAATTCCTCGATGACCGACAGATGGCGGGGCGTGATCAGCGCGTCCAGCCGCAGCCCGGCCCCTGCGACGTGCCGCAGGGCGTCGATCACGCCGTCCTGCAGGATCCACCGGGTGTCGTCGATATCCTGCAGCATCGGGCGGATGCCGCGCAGCGCAGGGTGGGCGATTCGCGACAGCTGGGCGGCCACGTCACCGGTCAGGTCGATCCACCCGACGACGCCGCGGATCAGCGGCGACCGGTCGGCCAGTCTCAGCAGGAACCGCGTCTCGTCCAGCGTGGGGGCGGCCTGGACCAGCACCGTGCCGGTGACCCCAGCCGCCCGCGCCAGGGGTTCCAGGTTCGCGGGCAGGATGTCCCGCCGGATGGGCGCGACCTGATCGGTCATCCAGCCGTAATCGCCCCGGGCGATCCGCCAGAAATGCTGATGGGCGTCGATGATCACGGGAATGTCCTTGCCGGGTTGTGTCTCTAATCATAATAAACCGTATGGAGGCGGTCGTGGCGTGTCAACGCCCGACCCGAGAGGACAGGAGGCGGCATGAAGACCATCAGGATCGGCCGGACGGGGGTGGAGATCACCCGCATCGCGTTCGGCTGTGCCAGCATCGGCAACCTGTATCGCGAGGTCGCGGAGGAGGACGCGCAGCAGGTTCTGCAGGCGGCATGGGATGCGGGGATCCGCTATTTTGACACGGCGCCCCATTACGGGCGCGGCCTGTCCGAACAGCGGTTGGGGCGGTTCCTGACGGGCAGGACCGGGGCCGTTCTGTCGACCAAGGTCGGGCGCGTCCTGACCCCTGCCGCCGCGCCGATCCCCGAGGCCGACAGCTATGTCCGCCCCGCGCAGAACGACGTGCATTACGATTATTCCGGTGACGGGATCGAGGAAAGTCTGGAGCAGAGCCTAGACCGGCTTGGCGTCGCGCGGGTCGACATCGTCTATGTCCACGATCTGGGCACCTATACCCATGGCACCGACAACGACCGGCATCTGCAGGCGTTCCTGGGGTCCGGGTATGAACGGCTGGTCCGGCTGAAGGAGGCCGGCCGCATCGGCGCATTCGGTCTTGGCGTCAACGAAATCCAGATCTGCCAGCGGGTGATGGATCACGGGCCCCTGGACGTAATCCTGCTGGCGGGGCGGCTGACCCTGCTGGACCGTTCGGCCGAGGACGCTTTGGTGCCGCGCTGTCGCAAGGCCGGGACCAGTCTGGTGCTGGGCGGGATCTTCAACTCCGGCATCCTGGCGACCGGGCCCGTGGCCGGCGCGACCTATGACTACGGCCCCGCCCCGCAGCAGGTGCTGGACCGCGTGGCTGCCCTGCAGGATCAGGCCGCCGCGCAGGGGATGCCGCTTGCGACCGCGGCGTTGCATTTCGCGCGCGACCATCCCGCGGCGGCGGCGGTGCTGCTGGGCACGGCCAATCCTACGACCTTGCGCCGCAACCTGGACGCCCTGCGCTAGCCCAGGTCGTGATGGCGCAGGGATGACAGCAGCGTCGATTTCGACGTGCGCAGGTGCTGGCGCGCGGCATCCAGCGCGCGGCCGGCGTCGCGGGCCTCCAGCGCGTCGATGATCGCCAGATGCTCCTGGATCGCGGCGCCGTTGCGCTGCTTTTCCTGCGTCTTGTCCCACATGTAGTGATAGTGGAAGATCAGCGAGATGACCTTCTGGAACTCGGCCACGAAGCGGTTTCGGACGACGGCGTTGATGGCCTCGTGGAACGCCTCGTCCAGCTTGGAGAACTCGTGGAAATGCGTGTCGATCTGGTCCGCCAGGGCCAGGTGCTGGACGCGCAGCGTGGCCAGCCGTGGCCAGACGGGGTGATCGACCGGCGCCTCGACCAGCTTGGCGATCGCGTCCAGTTCCAGGACCAGTCGAAAGTCCGACAGCTCGACCGCGAATTCCTTGGTGAAGCCGCGCAGCATCCAGCCGCCCTTGGGCCTGCGTGCGACCAGACCGAACCGGCTGAGCCCGGCCAGGAACTCGTTCAGCTGATGCTGGGTGACGCCGAAGGTCCGCGCCAGCTCGGCCACCGACAGCGGCGTTTCGGCAGGCACGTCGAACCGCAGGATCCAGTCCAGGAACCGCTGCTCCAGCGCCTGCAGGCCGTCGGCGGCGCGGATCACGGCGATCCGGTCGTCCTGGTCCGGCATGCGCAGCACCCGCTTGGCCCGCCCGTCCAGCGCGATCACCCCCAGCTCTGCCAGCCGCGCCAGGCAGCGGCGGACGACGGTGCGGCTGACCCCGGCGATCTCGCTCAGCGCGGCCTCGGCGGGCAGGTCGGCCCCCGGGATCAGAGTCGCGCAGTGGTCCAGAAGGCGGTTGTACGCCTCGCGATAGCGAGTGTCGCTGCGGGCCATGATGGGGTTTCCTCGGGTCAGGCGGTTCTTGTCCTAAATTATTAAAAACAATTGACAGGTGCAAGGTGCCTGCACATGCTTTGCCGACATCAGGACGAAATCGGTCGGGGAGGAACGATGGCGGACGCAAGCAAGCCCTGGGCCGACGGCAAGGCGCGTCGGCTGACCATCGCCCGCGACCAGCTGCACCGCGCATCGGCCCTGCTGACGCTGGTCCTGCTGATCATCGGCTTTGCGATGGCCAGCCCGGCGTTCCTGTCGGTCAACAACGGGCTGACGGTGCTGTTGCAAACATCGGTCATCGGGCTGCTGGGGATCGGGCTGACCATGGTCATCATCACCGGCGGGATCGACCTTTCGGTCGGCTCGGTGCTGGCGCTGTCGGGCGTGGTATCGGCGATGGCGGTCAAGGCCGGCCTGCCGGTGGTGCCCGCGATGTGCGCAGGCGTCCTGGCCGGGGCCGCCTGCGGGGCGTTCAACGGCCTTGTCATCACCCGGCTGCGGATCCCGCCCTTCGTGGCGACGCTTGGCATGATGCTGATCGCGCGCGGCGTGGCGCTGCAGCTGACCGGGGCCACGCCGATTTCGCAGCTGGGCGCGGGCTTCGGGCAGCTTGGCAACGGCGCGCTGTTCCGCGTGGTCGAGATGCAGCCGAACGGCTTTCCGCGCGTGATCTTTCCGGGCATCCCCTATCCGGCCATCCTGCTGCTGGTCGTGGCGGTGGCCGCGACCTATCTGCTGCGCCGCCGCCAGATCGGACGCCACATCTATGCCACCGGGTCGAACGAGGAGGCCGCGCGCCTGTCCGGCGTGAATGTCGACTGGACCAAGATGTACGCCCACACGATGTCGGGCGCGCTGGCGGGGCTGGCGGGCAACGTGCTGATGTCGCGCCTGGTCACCGCCCAGCCAAGCGAGGGGGTGATGTACGAACTGGATGCCATCGCGGCGGCGGTGATCGGCGGCGCGTCCCTGTCGGGGGGCGTGGGCACCGTCGCGGGCACGATGATCGGTGCGTTCATCATCGGCATTCTGCGAAACGGTCTGAACATGTCGGGCGTGTCCGCCTTCATCCAGCAGATCGTCATCGGCTTCGTGGTCATCGGCGCGGTCTGGATCGATCAGGTCCGCAACCGCCGCTAGGCCCGCATCATCATCATCGGAGGAGGAACCAAGATGACACTGCTGAAGACATGCCTGGCCGTATCCGCCCTTGCCCTGACCGCCGCCGGCGCCCAGGCCGGAGAGATCGCGGTCATCGTCAAGACGACCAACTCGAACTTCTGGCAGAACGTGAACCTGGGCGCCCAAGCCGCGATCGAGGGCCAGTCCGAGCATACGCTGAGCTTTGACGGTCCGGCCGCGGAAAGCGCGGTGGCCGATCAGGTCAGCCTGGTCGAGAACGCCATCAACCGCGGCGTGGCCGGGCTGGTCCTGGCCCCGTCCGACCCCGAGGCGCTGATCCCCGTGGTGCAGCGCGCCTACGAATCCGGCATCCCGGTCGTGATCATCGACAGCGCCCTGGGCGAGGGCGCAGAAGGCGCGTTCCAGGCCTTCCTGTCGACCGACAACTGCGCGGCCGGAGAGCAGGTGGCCAAGCGCATGATCGACGAGGCCGGCACGACCGGCAAGGTGGGGATCATGTCCTATGTCGCGGGCGTCGGGTCCGAGATCGGGCGCGTCGGCTGCTTCACCACCTACCTGCAGGAGAATTCCGACCTGGAGATCGTGGGTCCGCTCTATTCGCAAAGCCAGATGGCCAACGCGCTGAACCAGACCACCGACATGCTGGCGTCGAACCCGGACCTGGTCGGCATCTTCGGTGCGAACGAACCCACGGCCGTCGGCATGGGGCGCGCGATCGAGCAGGCGGGCAAGGCGGGCCAGCTGACCGCCCTGGGCTTTGACGGCAACGAGGACCTGCAGCAGTTCGTGCGCGACGGCGTGCTGACGGCGACGGCGGTGCAGGGATCGTTCGCCATGGGCGAGATGGGCGTGCAGACCGTGATGGACATCCTGGCCGGAGAGACGGTCGAGCCGTTCATCAACACCGGCGTGGTGATGGTCGACAAGGCCAACATCGAGTCTGACGAGGCCAGGAACGTCCTCTACTGATGCTGCCGGGGACCGCCCGCGCGGTCCCCGATCACCGACACGTTGCAAGGGGCATTCCCATGTCAGACCAGCCGCTGGTCCAGATGATCGACATCGAAAAGCATTTCGGCGGCGTCCGGGCCGTCGATCATGTCTCGGTCAGCCTCTATCCGGGCGAGGTGGTGGGCCTTCTGGGGCATAACGGCGCGGGCAAGTCCTGCCTGATGCGCATCCTGTCGGGCGCCATGATCCCCAGCAGCGGAGAGATCCGCGTGAACGGCGCGGCGGTCCGCTTTGCCGAACCCAACGACGCCCGCGCCAAGGGGATCGAGACGATCTATCAGACGCTGGCCCTGGCCGATCATCTGGACGCGCCCAGCAACCTGTTCCTGGGGCGGGAGCTGAAGACCCGGTTCGGCAACCTGGACGACGCCGCCATGCTGCGCGCTGCGCGCGAGGTGCTGGCCCGGCTGAACCCCAACTTCCGCAACCTGCGCGACCCCGTGTCCAGTCTGTCGGGCGGCCAGCGCCAGGTGATCGCGATCGCGCGTGCGATCTATTTCGACACCCGCGTGCTGATCATGGACGAACCCACCGCCGCCCTGGGCCCGTCCGAGACGGCGATGGTGGCAGACCTGATCCGCAAGCTGCAGGCCGACGGGATCGGGATATTCCTGGTCAGCCACGACATCCATGACGTGTTCGACCTGTGCGACCGGGTCGTGGTGATGAACAAGGGCCGCGTCGTGGGCGCCCATGCCATCGGCGATGTCAGCAAGGACGACGTCCTCAGCCTGATCGTCAAGGGAGAGCTGCCGTCCGACTGGTCCGCCCGCAGGCCGGAGCCGGTGCAATGAAGGACGCATCCGCCACCACGATGGCATGCGGCGTCTGCGTCGAACCCGGCCGGTTTCGCATCGAGACGCGGCCCTTGCCGACCCATGCCCCCGAGGGCTGGGTGCTTGTCGACATCGCCGCCATCGGCATCTGCGGCACGGATTACCACATCTTCGAGGGCAAGCATCCCTATCTGGATTATCCCCGCGTGATCGGGCACGAGCTGTCCGGGCATGTGGCCAGCGGACCGGATGCCGGGCGCCTGGTCGTGGTGAACCCCTATCTGTCCTGCGGGGCCTGCCGTGCCTGCCTGTGCGGCAAGCCCAACTGCTGCGCCGCGATCGCGGTGCTGGGCGTGCATCGCGACGGCGGCATGTGCGCGCGGGTCGCGGTTCCGGCGGGCAACCTGTACCCCGCCGACGGGCTGAGCGTGCATCAGGCTGCGATGGTCGAGTTCCTGGCCATCGGCGCCCACGCCGTCGCGCGTTCGGGCGTGGGGCCGGGCGATCTGGCGCTGGTGACGGGGGCGGGGCCGATCGGGCTTGGCACCGCGCTGTTCGCGCGACTGGCCGGGGCCCAGGTGCATCTGATGGATCTTAGCGACCGGCGGCTGGCGCTGGCGCGGCGGCTGTGCGGGTTCGACCTGCTGCACCGTCCGGGCGACGACATCCTGACCGGCGAGTTGGCGCAGGGCTTCGATGTCGTCTTCGACGCGACCGGCAGCGCGCCGGCCATCGAGGCGGGTTTTCCCCTCGTGGCCCATGGCGGCAGCACGGTGCTGGTCAGCGTGGTCAAGGGCGACATCCGCTTTTCGGATGCCGAGTTCCACAAGCGCGAGGCCCGCATCATCGGCAGCCGCAACGCGCAGGCCCCCGATTTCGACCGGGTCATCGCGGCCATTCGCGACGGGCTGATCCCCACCGATGCGCTGCTGTCCGAGGTCGTTCCGCTGGCCGATCTGCCCGACCGTTTTGCCGCGCTGGTCGATGAACGCGACGACATCGTCAAGATCCTGGTGACCCCGTGACGCAAGCCCCGCCGACCGCCATCCGCCTGCATGACCGCGACAACATCATGGTCGCCCTGATCGCCCTGGCCCCCGGCGCGCCGCTTGATGCCGGATGCGCCGCGACAGAGGCGATCCCCGCGGGCCACAAGGTCGCCATCCGCCCCATCGCGCCCGGCGAACCGGTCCTGAAATACGGTCAGGTCATCGGCATCGCCACCCGGCCCATCGCGGCGGGGGCGCATGTCCATGTCCAGAACCTTGGCATGGGGGCGCACAAGCAGGATCACGGATTTGGCAGCGCATCGGGTGCGCTGCCCGCCCCCGATGCGCCGGCGTCCTTCCAGGGGTTTCATCGGCCGTCGGGGCGGGTGGGCACGCGCAATTATGTGGGCATCCTGACCTCGGTCAATTGCGCGGGATCGGTCGCCCGCTTCATCGCCGAGGAGGCAGAGCGTCAGGGCTGGCTGGCCGATTATCCCAACGTGGACGGCATCGTGCCCATCGTGCACGGCACCGGCTGCGGCATGTCCGGCAAGGGCGAGGGGTACGAGACGCTGTTCCGCACCATCGCGGGCTATGGCCACAACCCCAATTTCGGCGCCATCCTGATGGTGGGCCTGGGCTGCGAGGTCATGCAGATCCCCGACCTGATCGACCGGCGCGCGCTGAAGGACAGCGCCCGGTTCCGCTATATGACCATCCAGCAGACAGGCGGCACGCGGGCCACCGTCGACAAGGGCGTGGCGATCCTGCGCGAACTGGCCGCCGAGGCCGACCGTGCCACGCGCCGGACCGCCCCGGCATCCGCGCTGGTGATGGGCATGCAATGCGGGGGGTCGGACGGCTATTCGGGGATCACGGCCAACCCGGCCCTGGGGATCGCCTCTGATCTGCTGGTGGCGCAGGGGGGCATCTCGATCCTGTCTGAAACCTCCGAGATCTATGGCGCAGAACATCTGCTGACCCGGCGCGCCGATCCCGAGACCGGCCGCAAGCTGATCGACCTGATCGAATGGTGGGAGGATTACACCGCCCGCAATTTCGGAGAGATGGACAACAATCCCTCGCCCGGCAACAAGCGCGGCGGCCTGACCACGATCCTGGAAAAGAGCCTGGGCGCCGTGGCCAAGGGGGGCAGCGCCCCGCTGTCGGCGGTCTATCGCTATGGCGAACCCATCGACCGGCCGGGCTTCGTCTTCATGGACAGCCCCGGCTATGACCCCTGTTCGGTGACGGGGCAGGTCGCATCGGGGGCCAACCTGATCGCCTTCACCACCGGGCGGGGCAGCGTGTCGGGCTATCGCCCGGTGCCCTGCATCAAGATCGCGTCGAACCCCGACCTGTGGCGCCGGATGGAGCCGGACATGGATGTCGATTGCGGTGCGATCCTCTCCGGGGCCACCCTGCAGGAGAAGGGGCACGAGATCTTCGACCTGATGCTGGCCGTCGCCTCCGGTGCCCCGACGAAAAGCGAGGCGCAGGGGTTCGGCGCGGTCGAGTTCGTGCCCTGGCAGATCGGCGCGGTGATGTAAGTGAAAGGACAGCGAATGACACCAACCCCCATGACCGGACAGCGCGTCGTGATCACCGCGGCGGCCCAGGGGATCGGCCGCGCCAGCGCGCTGGCCTTTGCCGCGGCGGGCGCCGAGGTGATCGCCACCGACATCAACATGGACGGGCTCTCGACGCTGGACGGGTGCCGCACCGCGCGCCTGGACGTGCTGGACGGCGCCGCCGTGGCCGCGTTCTTTGCCGATCTGGGACCGGTGGACGTGCTGTTCAACTGCGCCGGGGTCGTGCATGCGGGGGGCATCCTGGAGGCATCCGAGGCCGACCTGGAATTCGCGTTCGACCTGAACGTGCGATCGATGATGCGCACGATCCGGGCGGTCCTGCCGGGGATGGTCGATCGGGGGCGGGGGGCGATCATCAACATGTCCTCGGTCGCATCGTCCATCAAGGGGGTGCCCAACCGCTTTGCCTATTCCACCACCAAGGCCGCCGTCCTGGGTCTGACCAAGTCGGTCGCCGCCGATCATGTGGGCCACGGCATCCGATGCAACGCGATCTGCCCCGGCACGGTGCAGTCGCCGTCCCTGGACGACCGCCTTGCCGCGACGGGCGATGCCGTGGCGGCCCGTGCGGCCTTCGTCGCACGCCAGCCCATGGGGCGCATCGCCGATGCGGCGGAAATCGCCGATCTGGCCGTGTATCTGGCGGGCGCGACCTATACCACGGGCCAAGCCGTCTGCATCGACGGCGGCTGGACACTCTGACCCAAGGAAGACGACATGAAACTTGTTCGCTTTGGTGCCGCGGGCGCCAAGAAACCCGGCCTGATCGACGCGGACGGCCAGATCCGTGACCTGTCGGCGCATGTGTCGGACCTGTCCGGACAGGCGCTGCATCCCGATGCACTGGCCGGCCTGGCGCGCCTTGATCCGGCGACGCTGCCGCTGGTCCAGGGCGATCCGCGTCTGGGCCCGCCCGTCGCGGGCACCGGCAAGTTCATCTGCATCGGCCTGAACTATGCCGACCATGCCGCCGAATCCGGCATGCAGGTCCCGCCCGAACCGGTGATCTTCATGAAGGCCACCAGCGCGATCTGCGGTCCGAACGATCCGATCATCATCCCGCGCGGCAGTGAAAAGACCGACTGGGAGGTCGAACTGGCCGTCATCATCGGCAAGCCTGCCAAATATGTCGACGAAGCCGACGCCATGTCCCATGTCGCGGGCTTTGCCGTGACAAACGACGTGTCCGAACGGGCGTTCCAGACCGAACGCGCGGGCCAGTGGACCAAGGGCAAGTCCTGCGACAATTTCGGCCAGATCGGCCCCTGGTTGGTCACCCCGGACGAGATCGCCGATCCCCAGGATCTGGCGATGTGGCTGAGCGTGAACGGTGAGACGATGCAGGACGGGTCGACGGCGACGATGGTCTATCGGGTGCCGTTCCTGATCCATTACCTCAGCCAGTTCATGACGCTGCATCCGGGCGACGTGATTTCCACCGGAACGCCTCCGGGCGTCGGGATGGGGATGCGGCCGCAGCGCTTCCTGCGGGCGGGCGACGTCGTCGAGCTGGGCATCAAGGGGCTGGGCCAGCAGCGCCAGGAGGTCATTGCCGACCCGGCCTGATGGGCGCATGCCGTCGCCCGTAACGCCTGGCCCCGCGTGGGCCGGGCGTTACGGGCCAATCCCGGTCAGACGAAGATCAGGTCGTTGCCCAGCCCGTCGATCGTCATGTTGCGCACCGTCAGCACGTCACCGTCCCCAAGATCGAAGACGACGTTCGCGCCGATCTGCGCGGCATGGTCCCGCGCCTGCGCCAAGCTGGCGATCCCGAAGTCGACCATGCGGATCGTGTCGATGTCGTCCTGAAAATCCATGACCGCATCGCGCCCGGCACGGTGACCGAAGACGAAGACATCGGCCCCCGCGCCGCCCCACAGCTGATCGCGTCCCGCACCGCCGTTCAGGCTGTCGTTTCCGGCCCCACCGTCCAGGCGATCATCGCCCTGCCTGCCGTGAAGGATGTCCGCACCGAACCCGCCGCGGATCGCGTTCGCACGCGCATCGCCCAGCAGGATGTCGTTTCCCATCCCGCCGTGAATGTTCTCGACATTGCGGATGACGTAGGCCCCGTGCCCCGTGGCCTGCGCGCCCGTCATGGCCAGATCGATCCGCGCGGCCCGCGCCTGACCCATGAACGAGACCCAGTCCGTTCCCGCGCCACCATCGATCGTGTCGTTGCCCGCCCCGCCCCAAAGCATGTCGTCGCCGACCCCGCCATGCAGGACGTCGTTTCCGTTCCCGCCGAAAAGGCTGTCGGCCCCGCCGCCCCCGGCGATCGTGTCCGCGCCACCCGCGCCGCGCAGGATGGTATCGGCCCGATTGCCGGTCATGCGGTTGGCCAGATCGTTGCCGACACCGGTCACCCGCCCCGTGCCGGTCATCACCAGATGCTCGACATGGGCGGACAGCGCGTGGGACACGCCGGCATGCACCACGTCCCGACCGCCATTCGCCGTTTCGACCACCCGGTCACCCGCGTTGTCGACGTGATAGACGTCGTCGCCGGCCATGCCGTACATCCTGTCGGCGCCCGCCATGCCGTCGATGACATCATTGCCCGACAGCCCGAACATCGTGTCACTTGCCGCGGTCCCGCGCAGGCGATCGCCGCCCGCGCTGCCAATGATGCTGTCCGGAGGGGCATCGGCGGGGAACAGCGGAAAGCCGGGGACCGGATCGGGGGTCGGACCCGGCCCGCCGACCACGGGGCCGGGGGGAACGCTACTGCCGTATTCGCCGGGCCTGATCTCTGCCCCGGCAATGCGGGCGACCAAGGGCTCTCCGGGATCGGTCCATCGGCCGGCCCATTCTTCCTGCCCCGGCGCCACCGCCCACAGATCGACATAGCTGGACATGGGGCCAATGTTCCAGATGCCGCCGGGCATGTCCGCGGCGCTGAATTGCGCCACGATACGCCCATCGACATAGAAGACGGCGGAACGGTCGGTCACGGTGACTTCGTAGGTGTGAAAACCTTCCGCCGCGTCAAAGCCCAGGTCGATCACCGCGCGCCGCTGGCCGGCGTCATTCAGCGTGACGTGGTTTCCGGCAGCGTCCTCCATGTGGATGGCCAGCTGGACCTGCGTGGTGTCGCCCCCCACGAACTCGAAATCGAATTCGACCCAGGGCTGATGCTGCCAGTCCGCCTTGTAGGTGAACAGTCCGAATACCGCGCCCGGTTGCATGTCGGGGGCCTGCACGGTCCATCCCCATGTTCCGGTGGCGGCGATCTGGGCGCCCTGAATCTCGCCGCCCTGATAGGGACGGGGCGATCCGGATGGGGACCGGCCCAGGACCAGTTCGATGGCACCATCCGCGCCGACGCGGACATTGTCGTCCGACCACTGCATGATGCTTGATTGCCCGGCCGCCCAGTCCGAGATCAGCCAGCTGTCATTGTCGTGCTGTTCGCCGATCTCGTACAGATCAAGGGCAGGGGCGGTCGGGGTCGTCGTCATGCTCACCTCAGATGGTCGCAGGGACGGCGGCGGCCGAGACGGGCGGGGCAGCACGCGGTCCGATCAGGAAGCCGAAGGTTCAGTATGACCCGGACACCCTAATGCAACTTTAACGCGATTTTGCGCTGCGCGGTTTGTGCTGTGTCCCATGTGGGACAAACGCAAGCTAAGGAACGGCGTCGGATCTGCCAGAACAACGCGATATTCTGTCGGCAAGCTGTATCAATGGCCCTGTTAAAAGAGATCGGAAGATCCAATAGGAGACACACTGCTCTGCGTGCTGCCCCTGTGCGGCTTCGGTTCGCAAATCTAATCTAGGCGATAACTGAGGCGTAGAGTGGGGAGTGTACCGTCGTGTAAGGCGTAAAATGTTGATGCGCTTGCTATTTTATCAAAATTCTAAAAAGTTTTCAGAAAGCGATTGCACACGACGACTATGGCAATATCAAAACTTTTATTAACAACTTAAGCGTGAATTATTAATTTATATTCAACCTTATATTTGATTGACGTATTGCGCCATATGCACAAGTCTAAGACGTGCGTATCGATTGTCAGAGATAAGGTCCGTCCCGTCGCCGGTCGTTCCCTTGTGTCACAGGTTACCAGTCAGGCAACGTGCCCGTCCGTCATGACCTCTGGTCTGTGCGGACGGGCGTCCGCGATGCCGATGCCCAGGCAAATGCCAGCACCGAGAATCCTCCGCAGAGTGCATAGGCCGTGAGGCATTCCCAATATGCGAACCCGTTAACTAGGAACAGCATCATGACGCCGATGGCCACGGCTAGGGCAAAGGCAAGATTGGCTGCGATCATCCGACCCCTCCATTCGATAGCCGACCCCCTGCAAGTACAGGTGGCCACAGCGTTTCATTCAGAAACCAGGATGCGAGCAGATGACCGTTTCGATCTTGGTTAACTGATCGTACCATGCACTTTGGCAAAACGCCTAGGCAGAGGTGACATCCGGGACAAAAGCGGCGAAATCATGCCGTTACATGGTTTGATTTTCACGGATTGCTGCCGATGCCTCAGTTTTCGGCAAGCGTGACGGTACGTCGACTAACAATTGCAAACTGATCCGGGCGGGTATCCCTTGCCGCCGTGCGCTACAAACAGCGTATCCTGTCGTTTTCAACGGCAACCGGCGATATGCCTCAAGGGACCCTGTCAAAATCCAAAACATGCGTGATTACATCCAAAACATGCGTGATTACTCGAACATGTGATGAAACCTTGGGGCAGGGGCGTTGCCTGCCTTGGCCCCGGCCGCTAGGCTTGCGGGCAACGCAAATGTGATTTCCGGAAGTGCCGCCCTTGACCCAGACCCGCCCCCTTGCTGCCCTGCTGCGTCTTGCCGTGCTGGCTGCGCTGACGACGGGAACCGCCCTGCCGGCTCTGGCGCAGGACGGCCCGCCCGAACCGAAGCCGACGCAGCAGCCCGCGCAGATCAGCGGCCTGGCCGGCCCCTATCTTGCCGCCCGCATGGCGACCGTCGAGAACGACTTTCGCGCGGCGGCGCGCTATTTCGTCATGGCTTCGGCGCAGGATCCGCAGGACGTCTATCTGCAGGACAGCGCGCTAGTCGCGCTGGCATCGGCGGGCGATGTCGATCAGGCGGTGGCCATGGCCGAACGGCTGTTCGACGAGGATCGTCCGACGGAACTGGCCGGCCTTCTGCGCCGCGCGCAGTTGGTCCGGGCCGAGGACTGGCAGGGCGTGGTCGACCTGATCGACGCGACCCATGCGCCGGACGTCCCGCTGGACCAGGACCTGATGGACGGCACCATCCGTGCCTGGGCGCTGCTGGGTGCGGGACGCGCCACCGACGCCATAGCGGCGTTCGAGGCGATGGCCGCGAATGCGGACCTGGCCCCCATCGTGAACTATCACCTGGCGCTGGCCCGGGCGTTGGCGGGCGACTATGAGGCCGCCGACCGCCTGATCGTGCAGTCCGAGGCCAGTGGCCACCTGATGGGCTTGACCGCCCGCGTCCAGATCCTGTCGCAGCTGGATCGCGGCGACGAGGCGCTGGCGCTGCTGTCCCAGATCGACGGGCTGGAGGCCGAGCCGCAGTTGCTGGCCCTGCGCCAGCGCCTGGAACAGGGGCAGCCGGTGCCCTTCGACGTGGTGGGCGGCCCGGCGGACGGAATCGCGCATCTGCTGCTGTCCTTTGCCTCGGCCCTGTCCAGCAGCCCGGACCCGGAACCGCTGGCGCTGATCCATGCGCGGCTGGCGTCCTGGATCGCGCCCCAGAACCCCGAGGCCCGGCTGACCACCGCACAGCTGCTGCAGGACCGCCAGCAGTTCGACCTGGCCGAGGCCGAGTTCGACGCCGTCCGCCGCATGGGCGAGATGCGCCCCCAGGCCGAGCTGTCGCGCATCGACGCCCTGTCGCGCGCCCAGCGTCCCGCCGAGGCGGAGCGTGCGGCCCTGGCGCTGACCGCGGCCTATCCGGGCTTGGCACAGTCCTGGATCGCGCTTGGCGACGTGACCCGCCAGCAGGAGAAATACGCCGAGGCGATCCCAAGCTATGACCGGGCGCTGGACCTTCTGGCCGACGCCCCGCCCGAGGCGCGGTGGTTCGCGCTTTACGCGCGCGGCATCTCGCTGGAGCGTGCGGGCCAGTTCGACCGCGCCGAGGCTGACCTGCTGGCCGCGTTGGAGATCCGCCCCGATCAGGCCAGCCTGCTAAACTATTTGGGTTATTCCTGGATCGACCGGAACCAGAACCTGGACCGGGCGCTGGACATGATCAAGCGCGCGGTCGAGCTGTCGCCCGGCGACGGCTATATTCTGGACAGCCTGGCATGGGCCTATTTCCGGCTTGGCCGCTATCAGGAGGCCGTGGCCCCGATGGAGCAGTCCATCGCCACGATGGCCGCCGATCCGCTGGTCAACGACCACCTGGGCGACATCTACTGGATGGTCGGCCGCCACCGCGAGGCGCAGATCCAGTGGCAGCGCGCCCTGTCGCTGGAGCCCGGCGAAAGCGGAGAGGTCGATGCCGACCGCATCCGCGCCAAGCTGGATCGCGGCCTGAACGCGGTGATGGACGAGGAGGACGGCCCCGTCGCCAGCCACCCCACCCAGGCCCCGCAGACCGAGGCCGACGCGGCCGAATGATCATCGAGGCGGCCCCCGCCAAGCTGAACCTGGCGCTGCACGTGACAGGTCGGCGGCCCGACGGCTATCACCTGCTGGATTCGCTGGTCTGCTTTGCGGCGGTCGGCGACAGCATCGCCCTGACCCCCGGCCCGCTGTCCCTGAGCATCGACGGCCCCTTCGCGGCGGGTCTGTCAACCGACGAGAATCTGTGTCTGCGCGCCGCGCGTCTGGTCGGGGGACAGGCCGCGATCCGGCTGAACAAGGCGCTGCCCGTCGCCTCGGGCATCGGGGGAGGGTCCGCCGATGCGGCGGCGGTGCTGCGCGGGCTGGCGCGGATGGGCCATCCGCTGCCCGATGGGACCGAACGGCTTGGCGCCGACGTGCCGGTCTGCCTGGCCTCGACGCCCGCGCGCATGCAGGGCGTCGGAGAGGTGCTGACCCCGCTGCCCGCCCTGCCGCCGCTGCACCTGGTGCTGGTCAATCCCGGCATCGGCGTGCCCACCCCGGCGATCTTCGCGGGCCTGCGGTCGCGCGACAATCCGCCTCTGCCGCCCATTCCCGCCTTTGCCGATGTCGATGCGCTGCTGGGCTGGCTGGGCATCACCCGGAACGATCTGCAGCCGCCCGCGATCACCGCGGCGCCGGTCATCGCCGACGTGCTGCGGGCGCTGGAAGGGCAGGGCGCGGGGCTGGCGCGGATGTCGGGATCGGGGGCCACCTGCTTCGGCATCTTTGCCGACCCCGGCGCCGCGGAGCGCGCGGCTGCGGCCCTTGCGCGCAACGGCTGGTGGGCGGTGGCGACCGAACTGGCATCCGCCCCGGCACGCGGCTAGACTGCGCCCGACCCGATCCCGGAGGAACCCATGCTGCGCCTTGGCGTCAACATCGACCACGTCGCCACCATCCGCAACGCGCGGGGCACGCCCTGGCCCGACCCGCTGCGGGCCGCGCTGATCGCCCAGGCCGCGGGCGCGGACGGCATCACCGCCCATCTGCGCGAGGATCGCCGCCATATCAGCGACGCCGACATCGACGCGCTGATGGCCAACCTGACCCAGCCCCTGAACTTCGAGATGGCCGCCACGATGGAGATGCAGGCCATCGCCCTGCGCCATCGTCCACATGCCGTCTGCATCGTCCCCGAAAAGCGCGAGGAGCGTACGACCGAGGGCGGTCTGGACGTCGCGGGCAACGACAATGCGCTGGCCGGATACATCGCGCCGCTGCGCGAGGCCGGTTGTCGGGTGTCGCTGTTCATCGGTCACGAACCTGCCCAGATCCGCGCCGCCGCCCGGATCGGCGCGGCGGTGGTCGAACTGCACACCGGCGCCTATTGCGATCTGGACACCGAAGGCCGCCACGCCGAGCGCGACGCCGAACTGGCCGCCCTGCGCGAGGGTGCCGCGCTGGCCCATGACCTGGGGCTGGAGGTCCATGCGGGCCACGGGCTGACCTTTGACACAGTCGGTCCCATCGCGGCCATTCCCCAGGTGGCCGAACTGAACATCGGGCATTTCCTGATCTCGGAATCGGTGTTCCTTGGGCTGGAGGGCGCGATCCGCGAGATGCGCGCGCGCATGGACGCGGCGCGGGCGTGATCCCTGTCCTGTCCAAAGACCCGTCGGGACGTACGGCATGATCCTTGGCATCGGCACGGACCTGGCGAACATCGACCGCATCCAGGGGACGCTGGACCGCTTTGGCGACAGGTTCCGCAACCGGGTCTTCACGCCGACCGAACTGGCCAAGGCTGCCCGCCGCGCCGACGAGGCCGGCACCCTGGCCAAGCGGTGGGCCGCCAAGGAGGCCTGCTCCAAGGCGCTTGGCACGGGTCTTGCCATGGGCATCAGCTGGCGCGACATGGCGGTGACGAACCTGCGGTCGGGCCAGCCGGTCATGGCGCTGACCGGATGGGCCGCGGACCGGCTGGCGGCGATGACGCCCGCCGATCATCACGCGGTCGTGCATGTCACGCTGACCGACGACCACCCCTGGGCGCAGGCCTTCGTGGTGATCGAGGCGCGTCCCGGCCCTGCGCCTGCTTGACTTTGACCCTGTGCCCGGCCCATGAACACGCGACGCAGGGCCCCCGGCCCGAGGGATAAGAGGACCACGCGGAATGGCAACGGCAGCGCCCGAGAAAAAGGACGGCATCTGGGAGACGATCAAGACGATCTTCTGGGCGCTGGTGATCGCGGGCATCTTCCGCACGCTGTTCTTCCAGCCCTTCTGGATCCCGTCGGGCAGCATGAAGGACACGCTGCTGATCGGTGATTTCCTGTTCGTGAACAAGATGGCCTATGGCTATTCCGCGCACAGCTGCCCGTTCTCGATGTGCCCGATCAGCGGCCGCATCCTGGAACGCGAACCGGCGCGCGGCGACGTTGCCGTGTTCCGCCACCCGACCCGCAACGTCGATTTCATCAAGCGCGTGATCGGCCTGCCGGGCGACACCGTGCAGATGCGCGGCGGCCGCCTGTGGCTGAACGGAGAGCCGGTCCAGGTCACCCCCGCCGGAGAGTTCATCGAGGTCAAGGAACAGCAGGGGCCGCAGGGCCTGATCCCGCGCTGCGTGAACGACCCCGTGCCCGAGGGCGGCGACTGCATCAGCGAACGCATGACCGAGACGCTTCCGGGCGGCAACACCCATGACATCTTGAACATCGTCGATGGCTGGGTGGCCGACGACACGCCGACCTTCACCGTCCCCGAAGGACAGTACTTCTTCATGGGCGACAACCGCGACAATTCCGAAGACAGCCGTTTCCCGGCCGAGATCGGCGGCCTGGGCTTCGTGCCGGCCGAATACCTGATCGGCCGCGCCGACCGCATCATGTTCTCGTCCGCGGGGCGGTCGCTGCTGTATTTCTGGACGTGGCGGTCCGACCGCTTCTTCAAGGCGGTGAATTGACGCCCTCCGCCGACATCCGGGCCTTCATGGCCCGTCTGGGGCATGAGTTCGCGCGGCCCGAACTGCTGATCCGCGCGCTGACGCATGGCTCGATCGCCAGCGTCACGCGGCCCGACAACCAGCGGCTGGAGTTCCTGGGCGACCGCGTCCTGGGTCTGGTCATGGCCGAGGCGCTGTTCACCGCAGACACCGCCGCCAGCGAGGGCCAGCTTGCCCCGCGCTACAACGCGCTGGTGCGCGGAGAGACCTGCGCCGCGGTGGCCCGCGAGCTGTCCCTGGGCGACGTGCTGAAGCTGGGTCGGTCCGAGATGCTGTCGGGCGGGCGTCGCAAGGACGCCCTTCTGGCCGATGCGATGGAGGCCGTGCTGGCCGCCGTCTATCTGGATGCGGGCTTCGATGCGGCCCGTCAGGTCGTGCTGCGCCATTGGGCGCCGCGCCTGGCGCGGGTCGATGCCGACAGCCGCGACGCCAAGACCGCCCTGCAGGAATGGGCCCAGGCCCAGGGCATGCCGCCCCCCGTCTATGAACAGACCGAACGCAGCGGCCCCGACCATGCGCCGGTCTTCCTGATCACCGTGCGGCTGGAAGACGGCCGCGACGCGCAGGCCCGCGGCACGGGCACCAAGCGCAGCATCGAACAGGCCGCCGCGCAATCGCTGCTGGACCGGCTGGAAGGACTGACATGACCGACGACGACATCGCCCCAGATCAGCCGCCTGCGGCGCAACCCGACGGGCCCACCCGCGCGGGCTTCGTCGCCCTGATCGGAGAGCCCAATGCGGGCAAGTCCACGCTGCTGAACCAGATGGTCGGCGCCAAGGTCAGCATCGTGACCCACAAGGTCCAGACGACCCGCGCACGCATCCGCGGCATCGCCATGCACGGCCCCGCGCAGATCGTCTTTGTCGACACGCCGGGTATCTTCCGCCCGCGCCGCCGGCTGGACCGCAGCATGGTCGCCGCGGCCTGGGGCGGGGCGTCGGACGCCGACATCGTGCTGGTCCTGGTCGAGGCGCATCGCGGCCTGACCGACGGCACGCAGGCGATCCTGGATCAGCTGGTCGACCTGGGCAAGGGGACGCCCGTCGCGCTGATCATCAACAAGATCGACCGCGTCAAGGCCGAGACCCTGCTGGCCTTATCTCAGCAGCTGAACGAGGCCTACCCCTTCACCGAGACGTTCATGATCTCGGCCATGCGCGGCCATGGCTGTCAGCAGCTGCGCGGCTGGCTGGCCCGCAGCCTGCCCGAAAGCCCGTGGCTGTACCCCGAGGATCAGATCGCCGACCTGCCCATGCGCATGATCGCCGCCGAGATCACCCGCGAGAAGCTGACCCTTCGCCTGCACGAGGAGATCCCCTATCAGCTGACGGTGGAGACCGAGGCCTGGGAGGAGAAGGACGACGGCAGCGCCCGCGTCGAACAGGTCGTCTATGTCGCCCGCCAGGGCCACAAGGGCATCGTCCTGGGCCGCGGCGGAGAGACGATCAAGGCCGTGGGCCAGGCCGCCCGCGTCGAGCTGGAGGAGTTCATGGGCCGCCGCGTCCATCTGTTCCTGCAGGTCCGCGTCCGCGAGAACTGGGAGAACGAGGCCGAACGCTATGACGAGATCGGCCTGAACTTCCGCGACGGCGATGGCTGAGGCCCGCCTGGCCGCGTCCCTGTGGGTCGCGGCCTATCTGGCCCGCCTGGCGCAGGCCACCATCCCCGCCTATGTGCTGGCGCGCGGCGACGACACGGCGGGGGCGATCGCGGTGAAATGCGCCCATCTGGACGGCACCGCCGCACTGTGGATGCGCGAATGGGACATGGACAGCGACACCCGTCCCTGGGTCGCGACCGACAGGGGCACCGAGCGTGACATCGACGCTGCCATCGCCCGCCAGCGGTCCCGCGACCGCGACCTGTGGGTGATCGAGATCGAATCGCGCGACGGCACCACGCTGCTGGATCGCGACGGGCTGTTCTGACCTCTGGCGGGGTCGCTGTTTGCAGAATATGCATCACGCCATGAGCAGCACCCCGCAAACCGATTCGCCCAAGGGCCTTGCCTATGCCGTCGCGGCCTATGGGCTGTGGGGGTTTCTGCCGATCTACATGAAGGCGCTGGCGCATCTGCCCGCGGCCGAGATCATCGCCCATCGCATCGTCTGGTCGCTGCCCATCGCGGCGGCCGTCCTGTTGTGGCAGGGCCGCGCGGCCGAGGTCGGCCAGGCCCTGCGCCAACCGCGCCTGCTGGCGATGGCGGCGCTGACGGCGGTTCTGATCTCGGTCAACTGGCTGATCTATGTCTGGGCGATCTCGAACGATCACGCGCTTGACGCGGCGCTTGGCTATTACATCAACCCGCTGTTCAGCGTGTTTCTGGGCGCGACGCTGCTGGGGGAACGGCTGACGCGGGGGCAGGTCGCGGCCATCGCGCTGGCGGCCACCGCGGTGATCGTGCTGACCGTGCAGGCGGGCAGCCTGCCGGTGGTGGCGATCGGCCTGACGCTGTCCTGGGGCCTCTATGCCTATTGCAAGAAAAGCCTGCCGCTTGGCCCCAACCAGGGCTTCACGCTTGAGGTGCTTCTACTGACCCCGCTGGCGGCGGGCTTCCTGATCTGGCAGGCGCTGCAGGGCCAGTCGCATTTCACTGGCGCCGGCTGGAGCCAGGCGCTGTTGCTGCTGGGATGCGGGCCGGTCACGGCGATCCCGCTGCTGTTCTATGCCAACGGGGCCAAGCTGATCCGCCTGTCGACCATCGGCATCCTGCAATACATCGCGCCGACGATGATCTTTCTGTGCGCGGTGGTGCTGTTCGGCGAACCCTTCGACGGGGCCCGCCTGATCGCGTTCCCGATGATCTGGGCGGCGCTGGTCATCTATTCTGTGACGCTGGTCCGCCAGGCGGGCCAGAGACGCCGCGACCGTCGCGACCTGGCCGCCCGGCGCATGCAATAGGCACCCCATGCCGGCGGGGCGCGCGACCGTGGCCCGCGTGACGCCCTCTGGCCCCCGCAGGCCGGATCGCGCAAGCTGTGTCGGCGGACCCGGAGGCTGTGATGGAATGGCAGGCAGAAGGCACCGTGATCGGCCGCCGTCCCCATGGCGAGACGGCCGTCATCATCGACGTGCTGACCCTTGAACACGGGCGCCATGCCGGGGTTGTCCCCGGCGGGGTATCGCAGAAACGCGCCGCCATGCTGCAGCCCGGCGCGCGGCTGACCCTGCGCTGGCGCGCGCGCCAGTCGGACCAGCTGGGCAGCTTTGCCGCCGAGCCGCTGCGCATGCGGGCGGGGCTGATGGCCGATCCGACCGCGCTTGCCGGCCTGAACGCTGTCTGCGCGCTGCTGGTCTTTGCGCTGCCAGAACGAGACCCGCACCCGATGCTCGTCCAGCGGACCGAGGCGCTGCTGGACCAGATCGAGGCGGGNGCCGACTGGCCGCCCGCCTATCTGGCGTGGGAGATGCTTCTGCTGGACGAGATGGGGTTCGGCCTGGACCTTGCCAGCTGCGCGGTGACCGGCGCGACCGAGGGGCTGGCCTATGTCAGCCCAAGATCAGGCCGTGCGGTCAGCCGGCAGGGGGCGGGGGACTGGGCCGACCGCCTGCTGCCACTGCCGGCGGTCATGGGCGGGGCGGGCGACAATCGCGGCCGCGACTTGGCCCAGGGGCTGGCCATCACCGGGCATGTCCTGGAACGGCGGCTGGCGCCCGACCTGGTCGGACGCCCGTTACCCGCCGCGAGGGGGCGGCTGGTGCGGCGCCTGCTGCGGCCCGCCGCGGGGCCGCAGGACGGCTGAGGTCTACTGGTTGCCGCGGGCGGCCGACAGCGCGTCGGTGGCCTGTTCGGCGGGGCGGCCGCTTTCGAAGATCAGCCAGGTCGGGCCCTTGATGCGCAGCACGCCGCCATAGAACTCCATCGAATTGGCTTGCTGCAGCGCCTCGAAGAAGCGCTGTTCGACGGCCAGATCCTTGCAGTCGGTGACACCGGTCGTTTGCAGCGGCTCGAAGGCGACGGCGGGCAGGGGGACGGTGTTCTTGGCCGCATAGCCGTTGCACGGCCCGCGACCGGACACGCCCTCGGGGCGGGTCGTCAGGGTGATGTTGCGCAGCGGCACGGTGCCGTTTCCGATGCCCACCAGCACATAGTCGTTGGCCGGGATGCCGCCCATCGGGTCGCCCGCCGGTTCCGAACAGGCGGACAGGGTCAACGTGGCGATGGCGGCCAAGGCAAGGGCGGGGCGGATCGTCAGGGACATGGGCAGGCTCCTATGGGCGCAGACAAGCGGGGCTGAGGTGGTCTAGCGTCATTTTCGGCGCCGATCCAGCCCGCGCGCGCATCAGCCCAACAACCTGCGCGCGATCACCTGGGCCTGGATTTCTGCCGCGCCCTCGAAGATGTTCAGGATGCGGGCATCGCACAGCACCCGGCTGATCGGATATTCCAGCGCGAAACCGTTGCCACCGTGGATTTGCAGGGCATTGTCGGCCGCCGACCAGGCCACGCGGGCACCCAGCAATTTGGCCATCCCGGCCTCGACATCGCAGCGGTGACCGTGATCTTTTTCCCACGCGCTGAAATAAGTCAGCTGCCGCGCGATCATGATTTCGACAGCCATCATCGCCAGCTTGTCGGCCACGCGGGGAAAGGCCGCCAGCGGCTTGCCGAACTGCCTGCGGTCCAGCGCATAGCGCAGCCCCAGGTCCAGCGCGTTCTGCGCCACCCCGATCGCGCGCGCCGCGGTCTGGATGCGGGCGGATTCGAACGTCTCCATCAGCTGCTTGAAGCCGCGGCCCGTCTCTCCACCCAGAAGGTTCGCGCCGTCGACGCGGAACCCGTCAAAGGCAAGCTCGTATTCCTTCATCCCGCGATAGCCCAGGACCTCGATCTCTCCGCCGGTCATGCCGGGGGTGGGAAAGGGGTCGGCATCGGTGCCGGGGGTCTTTTCGGCAATGAACATCGACAACCCGCGATAGTCGTCGGTCGCGGGATCCGTGCGCGCCAGCAGGGTCATGATATGCGTGCGGGCGGCATGGGTGATCCAGGTCTTGTTCCCGGTCACCACCCAATCGCCGCCGTCCCGGACCGCGCGGGTGCGCAGGCTGCCCAGGTCGCTGCCGGTGTTGGGTTCGGTGAAGACCGCGGTGGGCAGCGTCTCGCCGCTGGCCAGGCGCGGCAGCCAGTGCGCCTTCTGCGCCTCGGTGCCGCCGCATAGGATCAGCTCGGCCGCGATCTCGCTGCGCGTGCCAAGAGAGCCCACGCCGATATAGCCGCGCGACAGCTCCTCGGACACGACGACCATCGCGGCCTTGGACAGGCCCAGGCCGCCGAATTCCTCGGGGATGGTCAGGCCGAAGACGCCCAGTTCGGCCAGTTCGCTGATGATCTCCATCGGGATCAACTGATCCTGCAGGTGCCAGCCATGGGCATGGGGGGCGACCTTGTCGTCGCTCCACCGGCGGAACTGGTCGCGGATCATCTCCAGATCCTCGTCCAGGCCGCTGGCGCCGAAAATTGCCGCGCCGGCGTCGCGCCCCATCAGGGCGGCCAGTTCGGCCCGCGCCTCGGGGGTGTTGCCCGCCATCAGCGACAGCGCCTGTTCCGACGGCTGCCACGTCACGCCCAGATCGGACAGGCGCGCGAATTCGGTCTGGCTCATCGGGATGCCGCCCAGGATCTGGGTCAGGTATTCTCCCATGCCGATGCGGGTGATCAGCGCCTCGACAGGGCCGTCCACGCGCGCCGACCAGTCGGCCAGCTGACGCAGCGACATGACATAGGTGGCCAGCCAGGACAGGGCATGCGCCGCATGCTGGTGCCGCTCCAGCGCGTCGGCGTCGACGCGGCCGTCCACCGTCACGCGGGCGCGCAGGGCATCCTTGGCGCGGGCCAGCAGATCGTCCAGTTCGGACAGGACGGTCTGGGACTGATGGGTCATGTCTTTCATCGATTCGTCCTTTCGCGGCATCGCAGCATGGGTAGCGCCTTCGCACCTGCAGCGCAACAATTTTGCGTCCAATAACCGTCGTGCGACCTAATGTGTCGCACCGGATTCGCGTGTCGCTGATCCGTCAAAGCGGCCTTTTCCTTTCCCGGCGTCGCGGTTAGCGTGCCCCCATGTTCGGACTGGAGCCCTGGCAATTCGTGGCGGCCTTCGGGGTTACCGCCTTCGCGGGCTTCGTGAAGGGGGCCCTGGGCTTTGCCATGCCGATGATCATGATCTCGGCCTTCGGGTCGATCATGCCGGCGCCGGTGGCCTTGGCGGCCATGATCCTGCCGACGCTGTTCACCAACATCCAGCAGGCCGTGCGCGACGGGCGGCCCGCCGCCGTGGCCTCGGCCGTCAAGTTCCGCCTGCACATCGCGATGGTCGGCATCTTCATCTGCGTCTCCGCCGGGTTCGCGGCGGTGATCCCGCAATGGGTGATGTACGCACTGCTGGGCGTGCCGATCACGCTGTTCGCGCTGTGGCAGCTGTCGGGCCGCCCGCTGGTCCTGAACCTGCGCCACCGCAGGCGGGCCGAGGGGTGGTCGGGCGTCATCGGCGGACTGTACGGCGGCATCTCGGGCATCTGGGGGCCGCCGCTGATCGTCTATCTGCTGTCGGTGGGCACCGAAAAGCGCGAACAGGTGCGGGTGCAGGGCGTCGTGTTCCTGATCGGCGCGGTCGTCCTGACGGTGGCGCACCTGTTTTCCGGCCTGCTGAACGCATCGACCCTGCCCCTGTCCGCGGTCCTGTGCATCCCGGCCTTTGCGGGGATGATGGCGGGGTTTGCGCTGCAGGACCGGCTGGATGTCGAACAGTTCCGCCGCTGGACGCTGCTGCTGCTGATCCTGACCGGGCTGAACCTGATCCGCCGCGCCTTTGATCTCTGGAGCCTGTGATGCCTGACGCCGCCGACCTGACCGCCCGCCTGATCCGCTGCCCCTCGGTCACGCCCGAGGAGGGCGGCGCCCTGGTCCTGCTGCAGGAGATGCTGGAGGAGGCGGGCTTCGACTGCCACCGCGTCGACCGCCACGGCACGCCGAACCTGTTCGCGCGATGGGGCGCCAAGGGGGCGCGTGCCATCGGCTTCAACGGACATACCGACGTGGTGCCGCCTGGTGATCCGGCATCCTGGACGCATCCGCCGTTTTCCGGTCACTGGGACGCGGACGACGTGATCTGGGGTCGGGGCGCCACCGACATGAAATCCGGCGTCGCGGCCTTTGTCTGCGCCGCGGTGGATTTCGTGCGCCAGACGCCCCCGGACGGGGCCGTGATCCTGACCATCACCGGCGACGAGGAAGGCCCGTCCCGCGACGGCACCATCGCCCTGCTGGACTGGATGGCCGCGAACGACGAACGCATGGAGGCCTGCATCGTCGGAGAGCCGTCGAACCCCGAGGTGATGGGAGAGATGATGAAGATCGGCCGGCGTGGATCGGCCACCTACACCATCACCGCCAAGGGTCGTCAGGGGCATGCCGCCTATCCGCACAAGGCGCTGAACCCGCTGCACGCGCTGACCCGCTATCTGGCCGACCTGACCGCCGAACCGCTGGACCAGGGGACGGATCATTTCGACCCCTCGGGGCTGCAGATCACCACGATCGACTGCGGCAACCCCGCGTCGAACGTGATCCCGGAAAAGGCGGTGGCGGTGGTCAACATCCGCTTCAACGACCTGCATACCGGGGCGGGCCTGCTGGACCGCCTGCGCGACCGCGCGGCGGCGGTGCAGGCGCAGACCGGCGTGATGCTGAGCGTCGAGGCCCAGATCTCGGGCGAGGCGTTCCTGACCGCGCCCGGCCCCTTCGTCGACATGGTGCGCGGCGTCGTCCAGCAGGAGACGAACCGGCAGCCGGTCCTGTCCACATCGGGCGGCACCTCGGACGCGCGCTTCGTCAAGGATCACTGCCCGGTGGTGGAATTCGGGCTGGTCGGTGCCCACATGCACCAGGTGGACGAACGTGTCCCCGCCCAGCAGGTTCGCCAGTTGCAGGTGATCTATCAGCGTATCCTGGAAAGGTTCTTTGCATGACCATCGTCGAGACGACCGACCTGGCCGCCTGCCACGCGCTGCGCCGCACCGTCTTCATCGAGGAGCAGAACGTCCCCGAGGCCGAGGAGATGGACGACCTGGACGGCGACGCCGTCCACCTGCTGGCGACCGATGCGGAGGACCGTCCGGTCGCGACCGCGCGCCTGCTGGTCAAGGACGACATCGGCAAGATCGGCCGCGTCTGCGTGCTGGCCGACCAGCGCGGCACCGGCATGGGGGCCGCCTTGATGCGGGCCGCCATCGACGCGCTGGCCGCCCGCGGCGTGCGCCAAGTGCGGCTGGGATCGCAGACCCATGCGATGGGTTTCTATGAAAAGCTGGGCTTTGTCGCCGAGGGCCCCGTCTATGACGACGCGGGCATCCCGCATCGCGACATGGCCCTGGACCTGAAGTGAGCCGATGACCCAGACCCAGATCCCCAGCAAGGCGCAGATCCTCGAATGGGTGTCCGACAATCCGGACGCCAATTCCAAGCGCGACTTCGCCAAGGCCTTCGGCATCAAGGGCGCCGCGCGGATCGAGCTGAAGCGCCTGCTGAAGGAGCTGGAGGCCGAGGGCCATCTGGAGCGCCGCCGCCGCCATTACCTGGACGCCGAGACGCTGCCGCCGGTGACGGTCCTGGAACTGCTGGCGCCGGACGGGTCGGGCGATCTGTTCGCGCGACCGCTGGAATGGTCGGGGACCGGGCCGATGCCGCGGATCCTGTACGCGCCGCTGAAGGCCGATCCGGCCCTGGGCCGCGGCGACCGGTTCCTGGGCCGGCTGATGCCGGTTCTGGGCGAGGACTATCAGTACCGCGCCCGCCTGATCCGCCGCATCACGGCCAGCGCGAACCGCATCACCGGCATCTTCCGCAAGGACAGCGAGGGCGGCCGCATCCTGCCCATCGACAAGGGCCAGGACAAGGAATGGCGCGTCCGTGCCGACGCCACCCTGGACGCCGAGAACGGCGAACTGGTGCAGGGCGAACAGATCGGCCCACGCGGCCGCATGGGCCTGCCGCAGGCGCGCATCATCGAACGTCTGGGCGATCCGTCGGCGCCCCGCGCGGTCAGCCTGATCGCGATCCACCAGCACGGCATCCCCGACGAATTTCCGCAGAAGGCGCTGGACGAGGCCGAGGCCGCCAAGCCCGCGCCGCTGAAGGGGCGGGACGACCTGCGCCATCTGCCGCTGGTCACCATCGACCCGTCGGACGCGCGCGACCACGACGATGCGGTCGCGGCCTTCGTCGAGGAGGACGGCGGCGCGACGATCTGGGTCGCCATCGCCGACGTGGCCCATTATGTCCGCCCCGGCAGCGCGCTGGACCGCGAGGCCTGGGGGCGCGGCAACTCGACCTATTTCCCCGACCGCGTGGTGCCGATGCTGCCAGAGGCGCTGTCGGCGGACCTGTGTTCGCTGCACGAGGGCGTCGACCGACCCGTCATCGCGGTCGAGATGCGGCTGGACGCGCAGGGCAACAAGACCGGCCACCGGTTCCACCGCGCCATGATGAACAGCCGCGCCAGCCTTGCCTATGAGCAGGCGCAGGCGGGCGCGGACGGGGTGCCCGACGCGCAGACCGCGCCGCTGATGGACGACGTGATCCGCCCGCTGTGGCATGCCTATGGCCTGCTGAAGGACGCGCGCGAGCGCCGCCAGCCGCTGGAACTGGACCTGCCGGAACGCCGGATCGAGCTGTCGCCCGAGGGACGCGTCACGGCCGTGGCGTTCCGCGAACGCCTGGACGCGCACAAGCTGATCGAGGAGTTCATGGTCCTGGCCAACGTGGCCGCCTCCGAGGAGCTGACCCGTCGCAAGCGCCCCCTGCTGTTCCGCGTCCACGAGGAGCCGAGCTTGGCCAAGATGGATGCGCTGCGCGAGGTGGCCCAAGCTTCGGGGTTCACGCTGGCCAAGGGGCAGGTGCTGCACACCAGCCACCTGAACCGCCTGCTGTCCCAGGCCGAGGGCAGCGATTTCGACGAGCTGATCAACATCAGCACGCTGCGGTCGATGACCCAGGCCTATTACCACCCCGAGAATTTCGGCCATTTCGGCCTGTCGCTGAAAAGCTATGCGCATTTCACCTCGCCCATCCGGCGGTACGCTGACCTGGTGGTGCATCGGGCGCTGATCAGCGCGCATGGCTGGGGCAAGGACGGGCTGACCGAGGATCAGGTCGAACGCCTGCCCGAGACCGCGACCCATATCAGCGAGACCGAGCGGCGATCCATGGCCGCCGAACGTGACACGACCGACCGCTATCTGGCGGCGTTCCTGGCGGAACGTGTGGGCACCGAGATGACCGGCCGCATCAGCGGCATCCAGAAGTTCGGCGCCTTCGTCAAGCTGGACGAGACGGGGGCCGACGGGCTTCTGCCGATCCGCGCCATCGGGCAGGAGTATTTCCACTTCGACCCCGACCGCCAAATGCTGATCGGCAGCGACACGGGCCTGGAGATCGGCATTGGACAGCGGGTGACCGTGCGCCTGGCCGAGGCGCTGCCCCTGACCGGGGGGCTGCTGCTGGACCTGCTGGAGCTGGAGGGCGCGACCCTGCCGCGGGGTCCGTCCAAGGGACGCCGCGGCGGTGGACCGGGTCGCATGGCCGTCAAGTCGCGGCTGGCCGAGATCAAGCGCGCCACCAAGCGGCGGCGCAAGCGCTGATCAGCTTTCGCGGAACGCGCGATTGAAATAGTCGGCCAGCGGCTTCATCAGGTAGGCCATCGGGCTGCGGTCGCCGGTCTGGATATAGACCTCGACCGGCATGCCGGGCACCAGCGCCAGCCCGCCCAGCTTGTCCAGTTGGTCGGGCGGGATCGAGACCTCGGCCCGGTAATAGGGGGTCCGCGTCGCCTCATCCAGCAGGGCATCGGCGGAGATGCGGTCCAGCCGCCCGTCGATTTCCGGCGTGGTGCGCGACGAGAATGCGGAAAAGCGCAGGACGACCGGCTGGCCCAGCTGGATCTCGTCGATGTTGATCGTCGCCACGCGCGCGCCGATCACCAGTGGGCGGTCCTGCGGGATGATGTAGAGCAGCGGGTCGGCGGGCCGGATCACCGACCGCGGCGTGGTGACCTGCATGTTGTAGACGACGCCCGACACGGGGGCGCGGATCTCCAACCGGTCCAGCTGTTCGGTCAGGCTGCGGCGGCGTTCGGCCAGCTCCAGCTCGCGATAGCCCAGATCGCCCAGTTCCGTCTCGGCCATCTCGCGGCGTTCGGCGGCCAGGCGCAGGCTCTGGATCTGCAGTTCGGTCTGGCGGATCGCGGCCGAGGCGCGGCTGGCCTGCAGCGACCCCAGTTCGCCGTCGATGCGCGCGGCCTCGCGCTCCAGGGCCAGCACGCGGCTGGCCTGGGCCAGCCCCCGGTCCAGCAGGCTCTGCTGGTCGGTCAGCTCGCGCCCGATCAGGTCGCGCTGCGTGCCCAGGGCGGCGAACTGGGCGTCGATGCCGTCGACCTCGGAATCGATCTGGTCGGATTGCTTGGCCAGCTGGTCCAGAGACTGGCGCAGCGTGTCCAGCCGCGTGCGGAACAGGCTGGTCTGTCCCGCGATCAGATCCTGCAGCGCCGGCGACGCGGTCGCGGCCTGCACCAGTTCGTCGGGGAAGGTGATCGTGTCGGCATCGGCGCGTTCGGCCTCCAGCCGGCCGCGGCGGGCCAGGATCTCGAAATACTGGCCCTCGACGATGGTGTGCTCGGTGCGCAGCAGCGTGCCGTCCAGCGTCAGCAGCAGGTCCCCCGCGGCGACGGTGCTGCCCTCGGATGTGGCGATGTCCTGGACCACGCCGCCATCGGGATGCTGGACGATCTGGCGCTGCTGTTCGACCTCGACCTGGCCGCCCGCCACGACCGCGCCCGAGATGCGCGTGGACATCGCCCAGACCGTGAAGCCGCCCACCAGCACCAGCACCGCCACCACGCCCGCGATGATCGGGCCGCGCACCGGCCAGCGCCGGTCGCCCGAGGCCGCGCGTGTCCGACCGCGGCTCATGCGACGCCCCCGCCCTGGCCCGAGGTCTGGGCCTGACGGATCTGGGCCGAATTCTGCACCATCTGTTCCAGCACCTTGTCACGCGGGCCGAAGGCGCGGCGGACGCCGCCCTCCAGCACCAGCAGGTTTTCGCATTCGTTGATCGCGGCGGGACGGTGGGCCATGATGATGACCGCGCCGCCCTGCGACTTCAGCCGCCGGATCGCGGCATTCAGCGCCTCGGACCCCAGGTTGTCCAGGTTCGAGTTCGGCTCGTCCAGAACCAGCAGCACGGGGTCGGGATAGAGCGCGCGGGCCAGGCCGATGCGCTGAATCTGGCCGCCCGACAGACGGCCCGCCGTCTGGCTGATGCGCGTGTCGTATCCCTGCGGCAGGTCCAGGATCATCTGGTGCGCGGCGGCCGCCTGTGCGGCGCGCACCACCTGGTCGGGGTCGGGGCGGTCGGAAAGGCGGGCGATGTTTTCGGCGATCGTGCCGTCGAACAGCGTCACCTGCTGGGGCAGATAGCCGATCAGGCCGCCCAGCACGTCGGGGTGGTACTGGTCCAGCGTCGCGCCGCCCAGACGGATGCTGCCGCCGCCCACGCGCCACGCGCCGATCAGCGCCCGCGCCAGCGTCGACTTGCCCGCGCCCGACGGGCCGATGACCCCCAGGGCCGTGCCAGGCGCCACGCCGAAGCTGACGCCGCGCAGGGTGGCCTGCCCCTCTCCCGGCGGGGCGACCGAGAGGTTGCGCACCTCCAGCCGGGCCTCGGGGCGGGGAAGGGGGGTGCGGACTGGATCGGCCGGTTGGCGCGACAACAGGCCCGCCAAGCGGCCCCAACCGTCCTGCGCGGCCTGGACCGACGGCCAGCCGCCGACCAGCTGGTCCACCGGGGCCAGGGCGCGGCCCATCACGATGGAGCTGGCGATCATCGCGCCGGGCGTCAGTTCCTGGCGCAGCACCAGCCAGGCCCCCGCTGCCAGCATCGCGCTTTGCAGAAACAGCCGGAAGGTCCGCGAAAAGACGCTGAACCCCGCCGACAGGTCCCCGGCGCGGACCGCATTGTCCTGTGATTCAGACCGGGCCAGGCGCCAGCGGGCGAAGGTGGCGCCGCGCATGCCCAGGGCGCCGATCACCTCGCCCTCGTCGCGATAGAGGTCCGCCATGCGCTGCGCCTGCGCGCCGGCCTGGGCCGAACCCTGCAGCGGCGCGCGGGTCAGGACGCGGTTCAGGATCGTGGTGCCGACCAGGATCCCGCCGCCGACGGTCGCGACGATGCCCAGGACCGGGTGGAACATGAAGACCGCCGCCAGGAACAGCGGTGCCCAAGGCAGGTCGAAGAAAGCCAGCATGACCGGTGACCCGATCAGCCGCTGGACGGAATCCAGGTCGCGCATCCCGCCCGCCGTGGCGGCCGATTCGTCGCCGCGCAATGCGCCCTCGCGCAGGGCGGCGTCGAAGACGCGACCTTCCATCCGGTCCTGGAACCGGGCGGCGATCCGCTGCATCACGCGGTTGCGGATGATGTCGATCGCACCCATCAGCGCGAAGAGGAAGATCACCAGCACGAACAGCGCGGTCAGCGTTTCGACGCTGCGCGAGGCCAGCACACGGTCATAGACCTGCAGCATGAACAGTGGCCCGGTCAGCATCAGCAGGTTCACGACCGCCGAGAAGACCCCCACCGACAGGAACAGCGGCCACCCCGTGGCGCGCGCTTGGCGCAGTTCCCGGGCCCCGTCCGTCAGGTTCGCAGCCTTGGCCATACGTCTTGCCCCGAAAATGCCGCGCCGATGGCGGGGCTTGCCTCGTTACCGCGGCGACCATATCACCACGCAGGGCTTATGCCAGCCTGCCGCGACCCTCGCATCGAAAGGTTAAGGATTCCCTTGCGCCCCAACAGCCCCCCCGTCATGGCCCTGCTGCTGACGGCGCTTGTCGCCGCCGGATGCGCGCAGGCGCCCGTCCAGAAGGACGGCATCACCATCAACGACCCGTTCGAGGCGCAGAACCGCCGCGTGCATGCCTTCAACAAGGGGCTGGATGCGCGGGTGATCGGCCCGGTCGCGAACCGGCTGAAGGGCAGCGACGACGACGCTCCGCGCGATCCCGATGCGCCGATCGGGCTGTTGCAGATGGTCATCAATGCCGGGCGCAACCTGTCCTTGCCCGTCAAGGTCGTGAACGGGCTGCTGCAGGGCAAGCCCCGCGATGCGGGCGCGAACCTGACCCGGTTCGCGGTCAATTCGACGGTCGGGCTGGGCGGCGTCTTCGATCCGGCCGCCGACAGTTTCGGCGTGACGGAACGTGACACCGATTTCGGCCAGACGCTGGCGGTCTGGGGCGTCCCCGAGGGCGCCTATCTGGAACTGCCCGTGCTGGGCCCGTCCACGCAGCGCGATGCGGTGGGGCAGGTCGTCGATCTGCTGATCGATCCGCTGTACCACGTCTTTGACGGTCGGGATGCCGCGACGGTATTCGCCCTGCGGGTCGCGTCAAAAGCCGGTGATCGGGCGCGCTTTGGGGATACGGTGGATGGCATTCTGCAGGGCAGTGCGGATAGCTATGCGCAGACGCGGCTGATCTGGCTGATGAACCGCCGCTTTGACCTGGGAGAGACCGGTGACGATTACGACCCCTATGACGATGCGGATGTCATCGACCCCTATTCGGACTGACCGCCGGGGGCTGCTGGGCCTGATCGGATGCGCGTCGCTGACGGCGGTGCTGCCTTGGCGCCCCGCCCATGCGCTGGACGCGGATGGGGCGCACGCGCTGATCGACCGGTCGCTGGCCGAGGTCTATCAGGTCATCAATTCGGGCCAGCCCGCCCCCCAGATGTATCAGCAGTTCGAGGCGATCTTTGCCCGCTATGCGGATGTGGATGTCATCGCGCGTTCGGCGCTTGGCCCGGCGGCGCGCCAGACCGATCCGGCGACCTTTGCCGAATACCGGCAGGCGTTCCAGGGCTATATCGGCCGCAAGTACGGCGCCCGGTTCCGCGAGTTCATCGGATCGCGGATCGAGGTGACGGGGTCGCGGCAGTTGAAAAGCTTCTATGCGGTGACGTCGGTGGCTTATCTGAACGGGCGCGCGCCGCTGGAGGTCGAATGGCATGTCTCGGACCGCTCGGGGCAGGATCTTTATTTCAACATCATTATCGAGGGCGTGAACATGCTGGCCAGCGAACGGGCCGAGATCGGCGCCATGCTGGCCCGTCGGCAGGGTGATGTCGCGGCGCTGGCCGCCGATCTGCGCCAGGCGGGCTGACCGCACCGGCCCACGAAAAAGCCGCCCGGTCGCAAAACCGGGCGGCTTTTTCATGTCCGGGGGTCAGTTCCCGCCCAGGATGCCGTTCAGGGCGCGGGATAGGGCGTCGTCCGAATCGGCGCCTACGCTGCTGCCCGGCGTGACGGGGGCCCCGCCCTGGACCTCTCCGGGGGCGGTGATCACGCGGCCGCTGTTCTGCGCCTCGATCCCGTTCATCACCCCGGCCAGCGCCGCGGCCAGCGGATCGTCGGCCGATCCGCTGGTCACCACCTGCGGGGTCGTGCCGCCGCTGGACATGATGATCCCGCTGCCGTCGGGCGACACGGTCGACAGGGGCAGCTCGGGCAGCCCGTCATGGATCTCCAGCATCACCGCCTGCCAGATCTCGGCCGGCAGACCGCCGCCGGTGACCCCGGTCAGGGGCGTGTTGTCATCGTTGCCCATCCAGACGCCGGTCACGTACTGTTCGGTGAAGCCCACGAACCACGCGTCGCGATAGCTGCTGGTCGTGCCGGTCTTGCCCGCCACGGGACGGTCGCCCAGCTGTGCGCGCCCGCCGGTGCCGTTCGAAATCACCTGCTGCATCATGTAGATCAGCTGGCCCGCCGCGCGCTGGCTGATGACGCGTTCGCCAAAGCCGCCGGTCTGGCCCATCAGCGGGCGGTCGTCGCCCTGCATCGCGACCTCGACCACGCCGTAGGGCGCGACCGACGTGCCGCCGTTTCGGATGCCGGCATAGGCGCCCGTCAGTTCCATCAGCGTCGCCTCGGACGCGCCCAGGCCCAGGGACGGGCTGGTGGTCAGGTTGCTGACGATGCCGAAATCGCGCGCCACGCGGATCACCTGATCGCGTCCGACGACCTCTTGCAGGCGGATGGTCGAGGTATTCAGCGATTGCGCCAGAGACTGGGTCAGCGTGACCATGCCGCGATAGTTGCGGGTATAGTTCTGGGGCGACCAGTTGCGCCCGCCGGGAATGCGGATGGTCAGGGGGCCGTCCTCGATCCGGTCGCTTGGCGAATACCCGGCCTCCAGCGCGGCGGCATAGACGAAGGGCTTGAAGCTGGACCCGGTCTGGCGCTTGGCCTGGGTCGCGCGGTTGAAGACACCGTTCACCCTCGTGTCGCGCCCGCCGATGATCGCACGCACCGCGCCGTCGGCGGACATCACCACGACCGCGGCTTCGGCCGTCGAGCCGTCCTTGACCTTCTCGTCGAACACCTTCTGCAGGGCGCGTTCGGCTGCCCGCTGGATACGCTGGTCAAGCGTGGTGGTGATGGTCACATCCTCGGTAGTTTCGCTGGTCAGGAACCCAGGTCCGGATTCCATCAGCCAGTCCGCAAAGTAACCGCCCGCCCGGGCCGATGCCGCCTGCGACAGGGTCGCGGGGTTGGCACGGCCTTGGGCCAACTGCTGGTCGTCCAGATAGCCTTCCTGGTGCATCAGCCCCATGACGACGCTGGCACGGGCCTGTGCGCGTTCCAGGCTGGCGGTCGGGGCATAGCGGCTTGGCGCGGGCAGCAGGCCCGCCAGCATCGCGGCCTCGGACACGTTCAGATCGGCCGCGGGCTTGTTGAAATAGACCTGACTCGCGGCCTCGAACCCACGGGCGCCGCCGCCTAGATAAGAGCGGTTCATGTAGATCGAGAGGATCTCCTCCTTGCTGTACTTCGCCTCCATGGCGAAGGCATAGGGGATCTCCTTGATCTTGCGCCAGATGCCGCCCGACCGGCATTCGGCCTCGAACTCGGCCTCGTTGGCAAAGCGGGTGGGATTGAAGGTATCCCCCAGACACAGCAGCTTGGCGACCTGCTGGGTGATGGTGGAACCGCCGTTCCCCTCCAGCGGACCGCGGCCCTCGGCCATGTTGATGCGGATGGCGCTGGCGATGCCGCGCGGGCTGACGCCGAAATGGCGGAAGAACCGGCGGTCCTCGGACGACAGGACGGCCTGCTGCAGCACCTCTGGGATCTGGTCGCTGGTGACGGCGCCGTATGTCTCTCCGCGCCAGGCAAAGACGCGGCCGTCGCGGTCCAGCATGGTGACGCTGCCACGGGCGCGACCGTCGAACAGGTCCTGCGCCTCGGGGAGGCTGACATAGAAATAGGCGCTGGCGGCGCCGATGATCAGCGCGACCGTCATGGCCAGGCGCCAGATCGACCCCCAGACGATGCGCCAGGCCAGCGTCACCAGACTGGCGATCCATCCCAGGATGCCGCCGCGCCGCGGCTTTCCATGCCGCTTGACCTTGCGGGGCGTGGCCTTGGCCGGCGCGGGTTGGCTGCGCTTGTCGGCAACAGGGCTTTTGCCCGAACGGGGCGGGGTACCGGTAGGTCGTTTCATGCGTCGGGTGCCTGCGTGACTGCGTGGCCGGTTGGTCCGGCGGAATTGGCATCCAGCTTACAGCAAGTTTGCGTCGGGGGGAATTGGGCTGACCGAAGCGTGATTTTCCCCGCCTGCCGGTCATGCGAAAGGCCCGGCCGCAGTGGCCGGGCCTTTGCCGTGGGGCTGGCGCCCGATCAGTTGTAGGCGTTCTCGCCGTGGGTGGTCACGTCCAGGCCCTGGCGTTCGTCGCTGTCGCTGACGCGCAGGCCGATCAGCGCCTTGACGATATGGATCGCGACGAAGGACACGACCGCCGACCAGACGATGGCGATGATCACGCCCAGGGTCTGGTTCCAGACCTGCGCGCCCATCGCGTATTCGCCCACCGCGCCGGTGGAATAGTCGAACACGCCGCCGCCGCCCAGGGACGGGGCCGCGAAGACGCCCGTCAGGATCGCGCCGACGATGCCGCCGACGCCGTGGATGCCGAACACGTCCAGGCTGTCGTCGATGCCCATGCGGGGCTTGACCGAGATGACGAACCACATGCAGACCAGGCCGGCGATCAGGCCGATCGCGATGGCGCCCATGGGTCCGACGAAGCCCGCGGCGGGCGTCACGCCGACCAGGCCTGCGATGGCGCCCGAGATGCCGCCCAGCAGGCTGGGATGGCCGCGCATCATCCATTCGCCGAACGACCAGGCCAGCACGGCGGCGGCGGTGGCGACGGCGGTGTTGATCATCGCCAGCGCGGTCAGGCCGTTGGCTTCGAGGTTCGAGCCCGCGTTGAAGCCGAACCAGCCGACCCACAGGATGCAGCCGCCGACCAGCGTAAAGGTCAGGTTATGGGGCGCCAGCAGCTCCTTGCGATAGCCCAGGCGGGGTCCTGCGACCATGGCCGCGACCAGCGCCGCGACGCCTGCGTTGATGTGGATCACCGTGCCGCCGGCAAAGTCCAGCGCGCCGTGCCCGAACAGCAGCCCCGAGGGCGCGTCATAGGCCGACGGGCCGCCCCACCACCAGACCATGTGGGCCATCGGGATGTAGGAGAAGCAGAACCAGATCACCACGAACAGGATCACCGCCGAGAACTTCAGCCGTTCGGCCGTGGCACCCACGATCAGCGCCGAGGCGATGCAGGCGAAGGCCATCTGGAAGATCACGAAGGCCAGTTCCGGGACGTACACGCCGGTCGAGAAGGTCTCGGCCAGGGCATCGGTGCCCACGCCCGCCAGGAACGCCTTGGACAGTCCGCCGATATAGGGGGTGAAGAAGGTCGCGTCCTCGGCGCTGCCGGCACCGGTGAAGGCCAGCGAATAGCCGAAGGCGACCCACAGGATCGCGATGATGGAAAAGATGGTCAGCACCTGCATCAGCACCGACAGCATGTTCTTGGCGCGCACCAGGCCGCCATAGAACAGCGCCAGGCCCGGCAGGGTCATGAAGATGACCAGGACGGCCGACATCATCAGCCAGGCGGCATCGCCCTTGTCGACGATGGGGGCCGCCGCCTCGACGACCGGGGCCGCGGCGTCCTGCGCGAAGGCTGGGACGGCGGACAGGGCCGCCGCCAAAAGACCATATGCGGAAAGCTTTCTCATACTTCTCTCATCCTTAACATCACCCCACGGGCCGCAGCTGCGGCGAACTTCGCCCCTTGGATTGGCAGAATGCAGCCGCTTGCACAGGCCGCAGGCACTGATTCAGGGCGTCCAGACCGGTCATGCCGGGAAAATGGGCTGTAATGCGGGGCGATGCCCGAATTTCAGGCGCGCCGCGTGCGGCCGCGGCAGCCCCGAAAGGGCCGCCGAAAACGCAGGGTGGGAGAGGACGAAAAGGGGGTCGGTCAGGCCACGCGGCTGACGACGAAATCCGCGAGGTCGGCCAGCATGTCGCGAATCGGATGCGCGGGCAGCACCTGCAGCGCCGCGCGGGCCCGTGCGGCATGGGCCAGCGCATCGGCGCGCGCGGCCTCCATCGCGCCGTGACGGGCCAGCAGCGACAGCGCGTGCTCCAGGTCGCCGTCGCGCTGGTCGCCCGTCTCGATGGTGCGGGTCCAGAAGGCGCGTTCCTGGGCATCGGCCTTGGCGATGGCCTTGATGACCGGCAGGGTCAGCTTGCGTTCGCGGAAATCGTCGCCCACGTTCTTGCCGATCGTCTCGGTCGCGCCGCCGTAATCCAGCAGGTCGTCGACGATCTGGAAGCTGATGCCCAGGGCGTCGCCGTAATCGAACAGCGCCTGCACCTGATCGTCGGGCGCACCGGCGATGACGCCGCCCACCTCGGTCGCGGCGGAAAACAGCGCCGCCGTCTTGCCGCGCACCACCTGCAGATAGACGGATTCGTCGGTTGCCAGGTCCTGCGCCGCGGTCAGCTGCAGCACCTCGCCCTCGGCGATGGTGGCGCTGGCATTGGCCAGGATCTCCAGCGTTCGCAGGTTGCCGGGTTCGACCATCAGTTGAAAGCTGCGCGCGAACAGATAATCTCCGACCAGCACGCTGGACTTGTTGTCCCACAGCAGGTTCGCCGTCGGGCGCCCGCGCCGCTGCGCGCTTTCGTCGACCACGTCGTCATGCAGCAGCGTGGCGGTATGGATGAATTCGACCGTGGCGGCCAGGTGGACATGCCACGGGCCGGGATAGCCCAGCAGCTTGGCCGCGGCCAGCGTCAGCATCGGGCGCAGGCGCTTGCCGCCGGCCTCGATCAGATGCGCCGTCACCTCGGGGATGCGGGGGGCATGGCGGCTGGCCATGCGGTCGCGGATCAGCGCGTTGACCGCCTCCATTTCGGCGGTCAGGGCCTCGCTCAGCCGATCCAGCGGTTTGCGGACGTTGTCCTGCACAGTCATGCCATACCCCGTGTCTGCGACCGTGCATTGCCACGGCATCGACAAATGCGCAACCGCCGCTTAACGTCGCGCCCATGAAAGAGCTTTTCCGCAGCAACGATCCGGTCCGCATGTCCGCCGCCACCAGCCTGCTGGAATCCGAAGGGATCGCCACCTTTCCGATGGATCAGCACATGAGCGTGCTGGAGGGATCGATCGGCGTGCTGCCCGCGCGGCTGATGGTCGCGGACCGCGACGAATTCATGGCCCGCGCCATCCTGCGCGACAACGGGCTGGATGACTGACACCCGCATCGACGGATTCCTGGACGGGCGGCTGCGCATCAGTCAGCCCGCGCGCGGCTATCGCGCGGGGGCGGATGCGGTGATGTTGGCCGCGGCCTGTCCCGCGCGGCCGGGGCAGGCGGTGCTGGAACTGGGCTGCGGGGCCGGGGTGGCCAGCCTGTGCCTGGGCTGGCGGGTGCCGGACCTGGCGATCACCGGGCTGGAGCGGCAGCAGTCCTATGCGGACCNGGCCCGCCGCAATGCCGCCGCGAACGGCATCGCGCTGACGGTCCTGACCGGCGATCTGACCGACCCGCCGCGGGATCTGCGCGACGCCTCCTTTGACCATGTGATGATGAACCCGCCCTATTTCCTGGGCGGCACGGCCGCGCCCGACGCGGGCCGCGCCCTGGCCAGACGCGAGGAGACGCCGCTGGCGCAGTGGATCGACGCGGGCCTCAGGCGGTTGCGGCCCGGCGGCTGGCTGACGGTGATCCAGCGGGCCGACCGCCTGGACGGGGTGATGGCCGCGCTTGGCGCGCGTGCCGGGGCGGTGACGATCCTGCCCATCGCCGCGCGGGAGGGCAGCCCGGCGGGGCGCGTCCTGGTCGCGGCGCGAAAGGGCGCGCGCGGTCCGCTGCGCCTGCTGGCACCCCTGATCACCCATGCCGCCCCCCGCCACGACCGCGATGCCGAGGATCTGACCCCCCTGGCTGCCCAGGTTCTGCGCGATGGTGCGCCGATCGCGATGGGAATTGCGAAAGCCGCGTGACAGAATCAACGAGCTGTGGTGCACTGGACGGGTTCGAGACAACTATAGAGGAGTACGCGATGACGGTTGCTTCCCATGTCGAGGAGCTTCGCAAGAAGCATCAGAACCTTTCGGTTGCCGTGGAGAGGGCCCAGAGGAGCCCCAGTGCCCGCGACCACGAAATCACCGCGATGAAGCGCGAAAAACTGCGTCTCAAGGAGCAGATCAACAGACTGGGTCACTGACCCGTCGCCGACCCGACACCAGACGGAAAAAGGCCCGCGCAGATCGCGCGGGCCTTGCCGTTTCAGCAGTGCGGTCCGATGTCAGACGAAGAATTGGCCGCCATTCGCGCTGATCGTGGACCCGGTGATGAAGCCCGCATCGTCCGCGGCCAGGAACACCACGGCGCGGGCGATCTCCTCGGGTTCGCCAAGGCGGCCGACGGGGATCTGCGGGATGATGCGTTCGTTCAGCACCTTTTCGTCGATGGCGCGCACCATCTCGGTGCCGATGTAACCCGGGCAGATGGCGTTGACGGTGATGCCCGCGCGCGCGCCCTCTTGGGCCAGCGCCTTCGTGAAGCCCAGGTCACCCGCCTTGGCTGCGGAATAGTTCGCCTGGCCCGCCTGACCCTTCTGCCCGTTGATCGAACTGATGTTGATCACGCGGCCGAACTTGGCGTTGCGCATGCCGTTCCAGACGCCGTGGGTCATGTTGAAGACGCCGGTCAGGTTGGTGTCGATGACCTCTTTCCACTGCTGGGGGGTCATCTTGTGGAACATCGCGTCGCGGGTGATGCCGGCGTTGTTGACCAGCACGGCGATGGGGCCCAGTTCGGCCTCGACCTGCTTGATGCCTTCGGCGCAGGCGTCGTAATCGGCGACCGACCATTTGTAGGTCTTGATGCCGGTCTCCTCGGTGAAGGCGCGCGCGGCGTCGTCGTTGCCGGCGTAATTGGCCGCGACCGTATAGCCCGCATCCTTCAGCGCCTTCGAGATGGCGGCGCCGATGCCCCGCGATCCTCCGGTGACCAGTGCGACTTTCGACATGTTTCCCCCTCCTTCTTTAGGTTCTTGAAATATTGCTAATCAATGAAGTTTCGGCGCGCAAGATAATTGCGCGCCGAATTGGCTCAGCGTTCCAGGCACATGGCGACGCCCATGCCCCCGCCGATGCACAGCGTGGCCAGGCCCTTTTTCGCGTCACGGCGGCGCATCTCGAACAGCAGCGTGTTCAGGACGCGCGCGCCCGAGGCGCCGATCGGGTGACCGATGGCGATGGCGCCGCCGTTGACGTTCACGATGGACGGATCCCATCCCATGTCTTTGTTCACCGCACAGGCCTGGGCGGCAAAGGCCTCGTTCGCCTCGACCAGGTCCAGATCGCCGACGGACCAGCCGGCCTTCTCCAGCGCGCGGCGGCTGGCAGGGATCGGGCCGGTGCCCATGATCGCCGGGTCCAGGCCCGCGGTGGCATAGCTTGCGATGCGCGCCAAGGGCGTCAGGCCGCGGCGCGCGGCCTCGTCCTCGGTCATCACCATGACCGCGGCCGCGCCGTCGTTCAGGCCGGATGCATTGGCCGCGGTGACCGATCCGTCCTTGGTAAAGGCAGGGCGCAGCTTTTGCATCGCCTCGATCGTCGCGCCGTGGCGGATGTATTCGTCCTTGTCGACGACCGTCTCGCCCTTGCGGGTCTTGACGGTATAGCCGACGATCTCGTCGTCAAAGCGGCCTTCCTTCTGGGCGGCTTCGGCCTTGTTCTGAGAGGCCAGCGCGAATTCGTCCTGCTGGTCGCGGCTGATCTGCCACTTGGCGGCGACGTTCTCGGCCGTCTGACCCATGTGATAGTTGTTGAACGCGTCCCACAGTCCGTCGCGGATCATCGTGTCGATGAACTGCATGTCACCCATCTTCTGACCGGCGCGCAGATAGGCGGCATGCGCCGACAGTGACATGCTTTCCTGACCCCCGGCCAGCACCACGCGGGCGTCGCCCAAGATCACCTGCTGCGCGGCCAGCGCGACGGCGCGCAGGCCCGATCCGCAGACCTGGTTGATGCCCCAGGCCGAGGATTCCTGCGGCAGGCCGGCCTTGATATGCGCCTGGCGGGCGGGGTTCTGGCCCTGCGCGGCAGTCAGCACCTGGCCCAGGATCGTCTCGTCAACCTCGGCCGCGTCGATGCCGGCGCGGGCGACGACCTCGGCCAGGACGGCTGCGCCCAGGTCATGGGCGGGGACATTCGCAAAGGCCCCCAGGAAACTTCCGACCGGGGTGCGGGCGGCGGAAACGATTACGGCTTTGGTCACGGCAGACTCCTTCGCATCAGTGCCGGACGAACCGGCCTGGGGTCAGGATGCTGTTTCGGGACGCTACGTCAAGTCGAAGCCTTGGGACTTTCGGATGATGGCCCCCGCCCGGATGGGCGGAAGTCGCCGTCAGCGGCTGGCCAAGGACGGGGGTTTCTTCCAGGGCGGGGCAATGGTCGGGGCCCCGAAATAGTAGCCCTGCAGGCAATCGATGCCGATATCGATCAGGAAGGCGGCCTCGTCCGCCGTCTCGACCGATTCCGCCACGGTGAACATGTCGAAATGATGCGCGATGGATTGCAGCGCGCGCGTCAGGACCTGATTGTCGGGCTTGGTCGCGATCTCGCGGATGAACTGGCCGTCGATCTTGATCATGTCGAAGCAGAAGTCGCGCAGATAGCGGAACGAGGTATAGCCCGCCCCGAAATCGTCCAGCGCCAGGCTGATGCCGTATCCCTGCACCTCGGCCATGAAGGTCTGGACCTCCTCGGGCATGCCCATGGCGCTGCTTTCGGTGATCTCCAGGATCAGGCGTTCGCCCAGGGTGGTGTCGTCGGACACCCCGCGGCGCAGGGTATTGATCCATTCGGGATACAGGATCGAGCGTGCCGACATGTTGATCGACAGGCGCAGGCCCGGATCCTCGGCCAGGGTCTGCAGGCCCAGGGACAGCGACAGGCAGTCGATCTTGCGGCCCAGTTCCGTGACTTCGGCCTGGGGCATGAAATCGCGCAGGGGCACCAGGCGGCCGCTGTCGTCGATGATGCGGATCAGTCCCTCGTAAAAGGCGGGGGTCTTGGTGCGCTGCGCCTGGACGATGGGCTGGAAGGCCAGCGTCGCGCTGCCCTTTTCCACCGCCGACGTGACAGCCGCCAGGGTGATGCGGTCCTGATGGCGGATCGCGTCCTCTAGGGGCGAGCTGTTGTCCATAATTCTGTCGCTCACGGGCGGCCTCTTACCGAGTCGGGTCTGCTTGCAGTCTGCCCATATTGGCTTAACCTGCCGTGAATCGTGATCTCTTTCTCAGGTTTGGGTTAACAGATGATGGACCGTTGCGGATGGTGCGGCGATCTGCCGGTCTATGTCGCCTATCACGACACCGAATGGGGCGTGCCCGAACGCGACCCGCGCGCGCTGTGGGAAAAACTGGTGCTGGACGGGTTCCAGGCGGGCCTGTCCTGGATCACCATCCTGAAGAAACGCGATGCCTTTCGCGCCGAGTTCGACGGGTTCGACCCCGAACGCGTGGCGACGTGGGACGCGGCACGGATCGACCGTGCGCTGACGAATCCCGGCATCATCCGCCACCGCGGCAAGATCGAGGCCACCGTGCGCGGCGCCCGCGCCTTTCTGGACATCGAGGCGTCCGAAGGGTTCGCCCCCTGGCTGTGGTCCTTTGTCGGCGGCGCGCCGATCCAGAACGACTGGCCGGACCTGGGACACGTCCCCACCGACACGCCAGAATCGCACGCGATGTCCAAGGCGTTGAAGGCGCGCGGTTTCGGGTTCTGCGGTCCGGTGATCACCTATGCCTTCATGCAGGCCACGGGCATGGTGAACGACCATGTCGTGACCTGCCACAGGCATGGTCCCGTCAGGGCGCTGTCAGCTGGGTGACCAGCGTCTTGGCGGCATCCGAATCCCATTCGGCGTCGCCCAGATAGCGGGCGACCTCGCGGCCCTCGCGGTCGATCAGCACCGTCACGGGCAGGCCCACGACGCCCATCTCGCGCGCGACCTGCTGGCGCGGGTCCAGCAGGACCGGCAGGTTCTCGACGCCGACCTCGGCATAGAAATCGTCGATGCGCTCGACCGCGTTGCGTCCGGTGGCGATCGTCACCACCTCGAAGTCGTCGCCGCCCAGTTCGGCCTGCAGGCGGTCCAGGGCCGGCATCTCCTCGCGGCAGGGCGCGCACCAGGTGGCCCAGAAGTTCAGCAGCACGACCTTGCCCTGCCAGTCGGCCAGGGTGTGGGTGCCGCCGTCGCGGTCGGTGAACTCGGCGGCCGCCACGGGGGCGGGGTCTTCGGCCACGACCAGCTTGTCCAGCCCCCCGTCGCGCGCCGCCTGCCAGTCGGGGCCTGCGGCGAAGGCGGTGTTTGCACCGAAAACAAGGGCCGTATAAAGCAGGGCGGAACGCAGCATGTGACCTCCGAAGGACGTACTTGATGACCGACCGGCCCCAGACCACCGCCAACAGCATGTGGGGCGGGCGCTTTGCCGCCGGTCCCGACGCGATCATGGAGGCGATCAACGCCTCGATCGGGTTCGACCGGCGGCTCTACGCCCAGGATATCCGGGGCAGCCGGGCCCATGCGGCGATGCTGGCCGCCACGGGCATCATCAGCGATAGCGATGCCGAGGCGATCGGGAAAGGCCTGCTCACCGTCTTGTCAGAAATCGAGGCCGGCCAGTTCGCCTTCCGCACCGACCTGGAGGACATCCACATGAACGTGGAGGCACGCCTGAAGGAGGTCATCGGCGAACCCGCAGGCCGCCTGCACACGGGCCGGTCCAGGAATGACCAGGTGGCGACCGATTTCCGGCTGTGGGTGCGCGACCAGTGCGACGCGGCCATCGACGGGCTGACCGCGCTGATCCGCGCGGCTTTGTCGCAGGCCGAAGGCGGCGCCGATTGGGTCATGCCGGGCTTCACCCATCTGCAGACCGCGCAGCCGGTGACCTGGGGCCACCACATGATGGCCTATGTTGAGATGTTCGGCCGCGACCTGTCGCGGTTCCAGGACGCGCGCAGGCGCATGAACGAATCGCCCCTGGGGGCTGCGGCGCTGGCGGGGACCGGCTATCCCATCGACCGCGACATGACGGCCGCCGCGCTGTATTTCGACCGGCCCATGGCCAATTCGCTGGACGCGGTCAGCGACCGCGACTTTGCGCTGGAATTCCTGGCGGCCAGCAGCATCTGCGCCGTCCACATGTCGCGCCTGGCCGAGGAGATGGTGATCTGGTCCTCGGCCCAGTTCCGCTTCGTGTCGATGTCGGACAAGTGGTCCACCGGGTCGTCGATCATGCCGCAGAAGCGCAACCCCGACGCGGCCGAGCTGATCCGCGCCAAGATCGGCCGCATCCTGGGCGCGACCGTCGCGCTGTTCACGGTGATGAAGGGCCTGCCCTTGGCCTATTCCAAGGACATGCAGGAGGACAAGGAGCAGGTCTTTGACGCCGCCGACACGCTGATGCTGGCGCTGGCTGCGATGACCGGCATGCTGTCGGACCTGACCGCGAACCGCGACCGGCTGGAGGCCGCGGCGGGGGCCGGGTTCTCGACCGCGACGGATCTGGCCGACTGGCTGGTGCGCGAACTGGGCCTGCCGTTCCGCGACGCCCATCATGTCACCGGATCGCTGGTGGCCCTGGCCGAACAGGGGGGCGTCGATCTGCCCGACCTGACGCTGGCGCAGATGCAATCGGTGCATGGTCAGATCACCGACGATGTGTTCAATGTGCTGGGCGTGCACAATTCCGTCGCCTCGCGCCAAAGCTATGGCGGCACGGCGCCCGCGCAGGTGCGCGCGCAGATCGCCCGCTGGAAGGAGAAACTGGCATGAGAAACACGGTCATCATCGTCGTCGTCCTGGTCGTGGTCGTGGCCGTCCTGGCCAGCTGCGGCGTCGACGGCGCCCCGCAGCGCCCGGTCGAGAAGCCCCTGCAGCAGCAGATGGGCGTCACCGTCAGCGGCGATGCCCGGTTCGGCGTGTCGGCCGAGCTGTAGATGGACCACTTCCTCTACAGGAACGGCGAACTCTACGCCGAGGACGTGCCCCTGTCCTGCATCGCGCAGCAGGTCGGCACGCCCGTCTATGTCTATTCCGCGGCCACGCTGACGCGGCATTTCGGCCTGTTCCGGCAGGCGCTGGACTGGACCGACCATCTGGTCTGCTTTGCGGTCAAGTCGAACAGCAACCTGGCGGTGCTGAAGCTGATGGGCGATCTGGGTGCGGGCATGGATGTCGTCTCGGGCGGGGAATACGCCCGCGCCAAGGCCGCCGGCGTACCCGGCGAGCGGATCGTCTTCTCGGGCGTGGGCAAGACCATCCCCGAGATGCGCATGGCCATCGAAGGCGGCATCCGGCAGTTCAACATCGAGAGCGAGCCCGAGATGCGTGCCCTGTCCGCCCTGTGCGTCAGCATAGGCGCCACGGTGCCGGTGGCGATCCGCGTGAACCCCGACGTGGACGCCAAGACGCATGAGAAGATCGCCACGGGCAAATCCGACAACAAGTTCGGCATCCCGATCAGCCGCGCCATGGCCGTCTATGCCGAGGCCGCGTCCCTGCCGGGGCTGCGCGTCGTGGGTGTGGACGTGCATATCGGCAGCCAGCTGACCGATCTGGCGCCGTTCCGCGCCGCCTATCTGAAGGTGGCCGAACTGACCCGTGCGCTGCGCGCCGAGGGGCACGACATCACCCGCCTGGACCTGGGCGGTGGCCTGGGTATCCCCTATCGCCGCGACAACAGCGCGCCGCCTTTGCCCATCGAATACGGGCAGGTGATCCGCGAGACGGTGGGCGATCTGGGCTGTCAGATCGAGATCGAGCCGGGCCGCAACATCGTCGGCAATGCCGGCGTCCTGGTGTCGCGGGTGATCTATGTCAAGAACGGCGAGGATCGCGATTTCCTGATCGTGGATGCGGCGATGAACGACCTGCTGCGCCCGGCCATGTACGGCGCGCATCATGACATCGTCCCGCTGGTCGAGCCCGCCGTCGGCGCGCCGGTCCGGCCCTATGACGTGGTGGGTCCGGTCTGCGAATCGGGCGATACCTTCCAGAAGGGGGCCGATCTGCCCGAACTGGCGGCAGGGGGGCTGGTCGCGTTCCGGTCGGCCGGGGCCTATGGTGCGGTGATGGCGTCGGAATACAATTCCCGCCCGCTGGTCCCCGAGGTGCTGGTGCAGGGCGATCACTTCGCCGTCATCCGGGCACGCCCCACGTTTGAGGAAATGCTGGCACGGGATAGCATCCCGGCATGGCTTTGATCTGGCGACAGCACGACACCGACAGCCCGGGGGCCGTCAGCCCCCGGACCCCCGAGGGTATTTTCACAACGGAGATGGGGCCGGTGGCCCGTGCCCTGCGCCTCACCCGCGCGGGCATGGCATGGGAACGCGTGGCGCGGGCCTTCTGGCCGCTGACGACGCTGCTGTTCTTCGGCATTGCGGCGCTGTGGCTGGGCGCGGTGGCGGCCTTGCCTCAGGTGCTCCTGCCATGGCTGGCGGGCCTGTGGCTGCTGGCGGTCGTGATCGCGGCGGTGCGGGGCGGATGGCGCTTTCGCCGCGTGCGCCGGGCCGAAGCGCTGGCCCGGCTGGACCGCACCCTGCCCGGGCGCCCGCTGACTGCGCTGTCCGACCGTGCAGCGATCGGCGGCGAAGGGCCGCTGTGGCAGGCGCATCTGGCGCAGATGCGCGATGCCGCGCTGGCCGCGCGCGCGGTGCGCCCCGATGCGGACCTTGCCCGGCGCGACCCGTTCGCCCTGCGATTGGCG